>USIL01000182.1:0-3589 GCA_900554655.1 uncultured Collinsella sp. | reverse complement strand
CCGTTTTGAGGCTGCCGTCAAGGCGCTCGACCCTGAGCTCAAGGTTATCGCCCCGGTTCGTGAGTGGGATCTGAAGTGCCGTCCGGACGAGGTCGCCTACGCCCACGCCCACAACGTGCCGGTTCCCGAGGGTGCCAACGACAACCCCTATTCCATCGATGATAACCTGTGGGGTCGTGCCATCGAGTGCGGTCACCTGGAGGATCCCTGGAACGAGCCGCTCGACGACGCCTGGGTTATGACCAAGAATCCCGAGGACACGCCCGATACCCCGACTTACACCGAGATTGAGTTTGAGGCGGGCAAGCCCGTCGCCGTCGACGGCAAGAAGATGAAGCTCTCCGAGATCGTCATCGCCCTCAACAAGATTTCCGGCGACAACGGCTTTGGCCGTCTCGACCTGGTCGAGGATCGTCTGGTGGGCCTCAAGAGCCGCGAGTGCTACGAAGTTCCCGGCGCCCTGACGCTCATCACCGCCCACAAGGCACTCGAGGACATCTGCGTCGAGGGCGACCTGCTCAAGACCAAGATCAAACTCGAGCAGGATTGGGCCACCGCCGTGTACAACGGCCAGTGGTACAGCCCGCTCAAGAACGCGCTCGACGCCTTTATGGCCGACACCCAGAAGTTCGTGACCGGCACCGTCCGCCTGAAGTTCTTTAAGGGCAACTGCCATGTCGTCGGCCGCAAGAGCCCGTTTAGCCTGTATGACTACGGTCTGGCTACCTACGACCGTGACACCACGTTTGACGAGAAGGCCAGCGCCGGCTTTATCGAGATCGATACGCTGTCGCTCAAGACGTGGGCCAAGGTCCAGGGTCCCAGCTCTGCCGCTGCCCAGGCTTAAGTCTTCCTTTCCTTGGTATCCGCGCGGCCCATCCGCGTGATACATAACGGGCGCATGGGGTCCCTACCTTTCGTTATGCTTGCTGACACTTCTTAACATCGGTGGCCCCTACGTTCCGCCCGCATATATGACGCCGCGACTGCGGCTGAGTCCGAGCCCCGCCGGGGTTGTCCGGCGGGGCTCCTTCTATCAATTTGGCGGCTCTGCGCCTATATATATATGAGGAGTATCCATTATGTTCAATGCTGTCGTGCATGCTTTACTTGCCCTCGCGCCCGAGCTCGATGCTGCAAAGGTCGAGGACGTCCCTATGAGCCTGAAGGCTTGGATTGACGGTTCGCAGGGCAACATCCGGAGGGAGACGTTGGGCGCCAAGTGCATGGTGCGTCACTTCTTTGCAAATTAGCTATATGGCCTCGCGCACGGTGGGGAATATGCAAAACTAGCGGTTGAAAAATCGCTTTAGCGATATGGCGCATTGCTTTGGGCGCTTGTTTTGGTATTTGGAGAAAGGGGACGGTTCCATGGCTCTTTGGGGCGGTCGTTTTGAGGCGGGCGTGGCCGAGGTCACGCAGGAGTTTGGTGCGTCGTTGCCGGTCGACAAGCATCTCTATAAGCAGGATATCGCCGGCTCTAAGGCACATGCCAAGATGCTGGCCGCCCAGGGCATCATCAGTGCCGAGGACGAGCAGGCGATCGCCGAGGGCCTGAACGGAATCGAACAGGATATCGATGCCGGCAACTTCACCTTCGATATCAACGATGAGGACATTCATATGTCCATCGAGAGCGAGCTGACGCGTCGCATCGGTGAGGCCGGTAAGCGCTTGCATACCGGGCGTTCGCGCAACGACCAGGTGGCGACCGATACGCGCCTGGGCGTCAAGGCGCTTGCCAAGGAGCTCATGGAGGCCAATCTTGAGCTGCGCCATGTGCTGATGGATGCGGCTAAGAAGTACGACAAGGTGATTCTGCCGGGTTACACGCATATGCAGCACGCTCAGCCCGTGCTGCTGTCGCATCATCTGCTGGCGTATTCCTGGATGTTCGCGCGCGACTTTACACGCTTGAAGGCCGCCTTTGATGCCGCCGACAACTGTCCGCTGGGTGCTGCCGCGCTTGCCGGCACGAGCTATCCTCTCGATCGCCAGATGACGGCTGCCGAACTTGGCTTTGCGGGCGTGATTCCTAACTCACTCGATGCTGTTTCCGACCGTGATTTCCTGCTCGATCTGCATTACGCCGGCTCCGTCATGGCGATGCACCTGTCGCGTCTTTCCGAGGAGATCGTGCTGTGGTCGAGCTCCGAATTTGGCTTTATCACGCTTTCAGACTCTTACTCCACCGGCTCGTCTATCATGCCGCAGAAGAAGAACCCCGACTTTGCCGAGCTTATCCGCGGCAAGAGCGGTCGCGTGTACGGCAACCTGGTGCAGTTGCTCGTGACCATGAAGGGCTTGCCGCTCGCCTATAATAAGGACTTGCAGGAGGACAAGGAGGGCGCGCTCGATACCGCCCATACGCTCATGCAGTGCCTGTCCGTTATGGCCGGAATGATTTCGACTTGGACCGTCAACGAGAATGCCATGGCGCGCGAGTGCGGCGTGGGGCACCTTGCCGCTACCGATGTTGCCGATTACCTGGCCAAGCGTGGTCTGCCGTTCCGCGAGGCACATGCCGTGGTGGGCCATCTGGTCCTGATGTGCGAGAAGCGCGGCTGCAATCTTGAGGACCTGCCATTTGAGGTGTTCCAGGAGGCAAGCCCGCTTTTTGAGCGCGACATTACCGAGGCGCTCGATATCCCGTCGATTGTCGCCGCACGCACGACCGAGGGCGGCACCGCTCCTGCCGCCGTTGCCGTGCAGTTGCAGCGTGCCGAGGCACAGCTCGTGGCCGACGAGGGTGTGTTTGGGTCGCTGACCAAGGTCGTTGAAATGGGTCACGGGGCAAAGTAAGGTTTGGCTTAAGCGGCTTTGGCCATTTATTGATAAATCGTTTTCGCTTTACGGGCGCCTGCTGATGTGGGCGTCCGTATTTTGTTGCCCTGGGGGAGGAGCTTGTCGAGAACTTCTGTAGGACCTTTGGGCAGGTTGTGAAGGGGGTACGTTCGCGGGTGGCAACCGACCGTCCGCTCGGTTCGGTGCGGTTGATGGGCGGTCGGATGGTACTCTAATCGGGCTTCGAAACAGAAGTGACACATATGGAGCGCTTTAATAAATTGCAGCGTTTCAATAAACAGCTTTTTGTTTAACTGCAGCTAAAACTCTGTTACGATGCAGTCCAGGCGGGTGCCGGAATGGGACTTGGGCACGCGCGAACCTACTTGAAAGGCTACCTTATGGCTATCGAGAAGACCTTCATCATGATTAAGCCCGACGCCGTGCGCGACCGTAAGATCGGCGAGATCGTTGCTCGCATTGAGCGCAGCGGCCTTGTCATCGAGCGCATGGAGATGACCACGCTCGAGCGCGCTACCGTCGAGGAGCACTACGCCCATCTGGCCGACAAGCCCTTCTTTGGCGGTCTCTGCGACTTTATGACGAGCGGTCCGGTCGTCAAGATGGTCGTTTCCGGTCTCTCCGCTGTCTCCAAGATGCGCACCCTTATGGGCGCTACCAACCCGCTTGATGCTGCCCCCGGCACCATTCGCGGCGACTTCGCTGTCGATGTCAACGCCAACGTGATCCACGGCTCCGACTGCCTGGAGAACGCCGAGATCGAGATCAAGCGCTTCTTTGGCTA
>USIL01000181.1:0-3597 GCA_900554655.1 uncultured Collinsella sp. | reverse complement strand
GGCCGGGTGCGGCCAGTGAGATTTCCTGCTCTACAGTCCTGCTCGCACGAAGAGCACATTAAGTGCTCTTCGGCTCGTGCGGAACTCGCGATAAATCTCACTGGCCGCGCCCGGCCCCCTGTGGGCGAGCAAGCGGACGACAAACACATCTGTCCAACAATTCGTCCGAAACATAATGAAAAACCGTTTGATGTGAGTTAATATAAACAACGTCGTGAATCTGACTCCTGCCACATACATGACAGGGGTTAAACACAAAAAAGGAGTCAACTATGGTTTCTGAGAAGGCTACCCTCGTTAATCCTCAGGGTCTGCACATGCGTCCGGCTGGTCTGTTCGCCTCCACCATGGGCAAGTACGCCTGTGACGTGACGGTCGTCACCCCCGAGAAGGAGGTCAACGGCAAGTCCCCGATGGCCCTCATGGCTGCTGGTATCCCCTGCGGCACCGAGGTCGAGGTCAAGTGTGACGGCGCTGACGAGGCCGAGGCTCTGGCTGCTGCCATCGAGCTCATCAAGAGCGGTCTTGGCGAGTAGAACTCAAACGGGTCGCATGTTGAACAACTAAGTTCATATTTGGGGGCGCAGTGACCTGTTGTAAGGTAACTGCGCTCTTTTGTCATGGATATGGCAAAACGCTTTATCACATGACACGGAGAGAGGAATGGGAATGTATCAGGGAGTCAACGCTTCCGAGGGCATCGGTATCGGCACCGTCATGGTCGCCGTCGATCCCGACTTGACGTTTGAGCCGCATGAGGTTGCTGATTCGGCAGCAGAGAAGGAGCGCTATCAGTCCGCTCTTTCGGTCTTCTGCGAGAAGACCCAGGCTCAGGCCGACCACATGAAGGAGACGGTGGGCGAGGCCGAGGCCGAGATCATGAGCGGACATATTGTCCTGGCTCAGGATCCGGGCATGACCGACGCCATCAACGCCGCCATTGACGGCGGCACCTGCGCCGAGCAGGCGCTCATGGACACCTCGACCATGTTCGAGAACATGTTCCTGTCCATGGACGACGAGATGTTCCGTCTGCGCGCGGCCGACATCGCCGACATCCGCACCGGTATTCTGGCCGAGCTGCTGGGCAAGGAGGTCGTCGACCTCTCCGTCCTGCCCGAGAACACCGTCGTTGTCGTGCATGACCTCACGCCGTCCATGACCGCCACGATCGATAAGGCCCACGTTGCCGGTATCGTCACCGAGACCGGTGGCCGCACGTCGCACTCCGCGATCATCGCGCGTGCCCTCGAGATCCCGGCTGTCCTTTCGGTTTCCAACAGCTGCACCGCGCTGCGCAACGGTATGACCGTTGTCGTCGACGGTGGCAAGGGTATCGTTGAGGCCGATCCCGACGAGGAGACGCTCGCTGCCTACACCGCCAAGGCCGAGGCCTTCGCTGCCGAGAAGGCAGCCCTCGAGGCCTTCCGTGGCAAGCCGTCCGTGACTGCCGATGGCATCAAGAAGATCATCGCCTGCAACATCGGTAACCCTGATGACGTGCCCAACGCGCTCGATCACGATGCCGAGGCCATCGGTCTGTTCCGCTCCGAGTTCCTGTTCATGGACTCTGCCGAGCTTCCTTCCGAGGAGGAGCAGTTCAACGCCTACCGTAAGGTCGCCAGCGCGCTCAAGGGTGCTCCGGTCATCATCCGTACGCTCGATGTGGGTGGCGACAAGGAGATTCCGTATCTGCATATGGTCAAGGAAGACAACCCCTTCATGGGCTTCCGCGCCGTGCGTTACTGCCTGGCCAATCCCGACCAGTACAAGGTCCAGCTCCGCGCTCTGCTGCGCGCTAGCGCCTTCGGTGACGTCAAGATCATGATCCCGCTCGTCACCTGCGTCGAGGAGGTCTTGGCTGTCAAGGAGCTCGTCGAGCAGTGCAAGGCCGAGCTGACCGAAGAGGGTCGCAAGTTCAACGAGAACATCGAGGTCGGCATCATGGTCGAGACGCCTGCCGCCTCGCTGCTCGCAGACCGTCTTGCCGAGGTTGCCGACTTCTTCTCCATCGGCACCAACGACCTGATCGGCTACACCATGTGCGCCGACCGTGGTAACGACACCATCTCCAACCTGTACCAGGTTTACTATCCCGCCGTGCTCCGCTCGCTCAAGAACATCATCGAGAGCGGCGTGAAGGCCGGCATCATGGTCGGTATGTGCGGCGAGGCCGCTGCCGATCCGCTGCTCGAGCCGCTGCTGATCAGCTGGGGCCTGGAGGAGTTCTCGATGAGCGCTCCGTCGATCCTGCGCGCCCGCAAGACCATCAGCCAGTGGACCAAGGCCGAGTGCGACGAGCTCGCCGAGAAGGCACTCGCCTGCAACACCGCCGCCGAGGTCAAGGCACTGCTCGAGTCCGCAGCTCGCTAATTTGGTATCAGAGGTAACCGCGTGGTTGGAATGGGCCGGCCACGCGGCCCTCACATATACAGGGGGTACTGTAAATGTTCTACACGCTAACCGCTAACCCGGCTGTCGACATGACGGTTTCGAGCTCTCCGCTTGAGCCCGACGAGAACGTCCGCACCGGCTCGGCCAGCTACACGGCTAACGGCAAGGGCCTCGACGTGTCCTTCGCCTTTAAGAAGATGGGCGTCGACACCGTCGCGCTCGGCTTCTTCGCCGGCTTCACGGGCAAGTTCATCGTCGAGGAGGTCATGAACCTGGGTTGCCTCTGCCGCCCGGTCTGGACCGACGGTATCACGCGCATTAACACCTATGTCAACGATGGCCAGCACGAGTACGGCATCCTGAACCCGGGTGCTCCGATCACGCCGCAGCACCAGGAGGAGCTCTACAACATCCTGGACACCGCGGGCGATCTCGAGTGCCTGATCGTTTCCGGCTCCGTGCCTCCCAAAGCTACGCCTGACTTCCTGGCTAAGGTCATGGAGCACGCTCAGGCTCGTGGCGCCGATGTCGTCTTGGACCTGTCCTCCGACAAGCTCAAGGAGCTCGCTCACAAGAAGCCGCTGCTCATCAAGCCGAACCATCACGAGATGAAGGCCATCTTCGGCGTGCCGGTCGACACCGACGACGAGGTCCGCGTTGCCATGAAGATGGCTCACGACGCCGGCGTTCAGAACGTGCTGCTCACCCGTGGTAGCCGCGGCGACGCTTACTTCTCCAACGGCGAGGACATCTGGTACGCCAAGCGTGAGTTCAACATTAAGCTGGTCTCTTCCGTCTGCGCCGGCGACTGCACCCTCGCTGCGTTCCTGCACAAGTGGTACAGGGATCGCGACAACGTCGAGGAGGCCATGAAGCTCGCTATGGCCACCGGCGCCAACGTTGCCGAGTCCGTCGGCATCGGCGACTTCGGTCACGTCGATGAGTACAGCAAGCGCGTTGCTGTCCGCAAGCTCGATCGTCAGTAATCGAATCGCGACATATTCGTGCGCATGCGGCGCCCCGGTTTCGGTCGGGGCGCCTTTTTTGTTCCGCCATGGGGGAGAGGTGTCCTGCCGTACTTCATCGCTTCCACACCGTTCACCGAGTTGTCCTAGCCTTTTACCGATGCGTGGAATATACTTTCATTAACACGTTGCTTCGTGAAAGGAACATTCATGATTTACACGCTCACTGCAAATCCCG
>USIL01000180.1:0-3605 GCA_900554655.1 uncultured Collinsella sp. | reverse complement strand
ACGCCAATACGACGGCTTGCCCAGGCGCTCACCCAGGACTTGCACCAGCTTGAGCGCCACACCAGCACCGGCAAGCTCGCGCGAGGGGCCCTCGTCCTCGAGCTTGGGGTCGGTCAGGGGCACACCCTGCGGCACCTGGTCGGAGGGCTCGTGATGGTCCGTGACCACCAAATCGATCCCCAGGTCCTCCAAATAGGAAACCTCTTCCTTGGCGGCAATGCCGTTATCGACGGTCACGATCAGCTGGGGGCGAGCGAGCTCGTTAACGCGGTCGAGTGCCGCGCGCGAAAGACCGTAGCCCTCATCAAAGCGATGCGGAATAAACGGCGTGACATCGGCGCCAAACGTGCGCAGCGCCTCGGTCAACAGGCAGGTCGACGTAATACCGTCAACGTCAAAATCGCCAAAGACTGCAATGTGCTCGTGGTTGCGAATAGCACGCTCGACGCGGTCGGCAACGACCGACATGCCCGGGATAATGAGTGGATCGGCCCAGTCGCGATCGAGCGAAGGCGTCAAAAACAATTGGCCCTCTTTGATGGAGCCAATGCCGTGCGCGACCATAATGCGCGCCACCAGCCCGGGAATGCCCAGACCAGCCGAAAGCTCCTTTTCGAGCTCGGGGTTTTGCTGAGCGACCGCCCAGCGATGCGTCGTCTTAAGCGATGACATAGGCGCCCACCCCCGATAGGGGCAGGTCGCCGCGATACCTCTCACGGTTCATAGCGATGAGTCCTCTGTGTATGCCCGCTTCGGCAGGCAGATCTGTTGAACGGATTTATTATACCGTGCGGCGCGGACGCAAATCGCCGCAGCACGCCGCGGTTTCGGTAAACGATGCCGGTAATAGCCTCGAAATAATCGAGCGTTTCAGCCGCACGGACGCATACGAGCGTCTAGCATATCCATACAAACGAGTTCGCGGATAAAGGGAGTCACGGGACATATGAAGCAATGGACTGGACTGGGAAAGTTCCTCGCGGGGCATATGCAGGTCATCGTTCCGATTTGCGTGGCGCTCGGCGTGCTCTTTCCCCAGCAGATTGGCGTGCTCAAGCCCATTGTTCCCGCCCTCTTCGCCTTTATGACGTTTCAGGGTGCGCTCAGCAACACCTTCCACCAGGTAGCCGAGGTGTTCCGCCGTCCCCTGCACCTGATTTTGGCACTGCTCGTCTCGGCGGCGCTTATTCCCATCGCGGCCTATGCCATGGGATCGTTATTCTTTGGCTCCAATCCCAACCTTGTCTGCGGCATCGTGCTCGAGTACAGCGTACCCGTGGCGGTCACTGCCTTTATGTGGATTAGCATGTTCGGCGGCAACGGCCCGCTCGCGCTCACCATCATCCTGACGTCCTCGGTTATCTCCCCTATGACGATTCCGCTCACGCTCAAGCTCCTGCTGGGCGCCACCGTCTCGATCGATGTGCCGAGCATGATGCAAGACATGGCCTTTATGATCGCCATCCCCGCCGTGCTCGGCATCGTGATCAACGAGCTCACGCGCGGATGGGGGCACGAAAAACTCTCCCCCGTGCTCTCGCCCGCCTGCAAATTCATGATGATGGGCGTTATCGCCTCCAACTCCACCGCCATGAGCGAGTACGTGCTGCACATGAACGCGGTGCGCTTGGAAGTCGCCCTCTTTATTTTGGTCTTCGCCATCAGTGGCTTTGTCGTCGGTTTTCTGGTCGCCCATACGCTGCATCTGCCATATAGCGAGACGACCACCATGTGCTTTGCCTGCGGCATGCGTAACATCTCTTCGGGCGCCGTCATCGCCACGCAGTACTTTCCGGGCGAAGTCGTGTTTCCCGTCATGTGCGGAACGCTGTTTCAGCAGGTACTCGCCTCGCTTATCGGGCATCTCTTTGAGCGTCTGACCGGCGAGGAGCGCGCCGCCCAGCGCAAGCGCGTCGAAGCCGGCCGCAGCGTAATGGCGAAATAGCCAGCCACAGGCGCGAGGCCGAGCCCTTGGCTATGCAAGCGCCTCCAGGCGTGCGCGCAGGCGCTCAGCATCGATATCGAGCGTCGTCTCGGCATTGACCTGGGCCAAACGATAGCCCACAAAGTAGGGCGAAACCACCCAACGTGGAAGCGCCTTGGCAATGGTCCGACCGCCCAAGTGATAGAAAAACAAGTTGTACGACTCTGCGCGACCACCATGGTGCTCGTTCAGGATATAGCGCAGGGCCACCTGAATCGCATCGGCGAAGAGGTCCGTCTCGGCTTGGTCTCTCGTGTCATCGCTGGCGGCGATTCCCTGCGGAGCCGAGACGTTGACCTCGAAGAATCCCATGATTGGCTCGGTTGAGATGTTGACCGAGATTCTCCCCTGTTGCCAGACATTGATGCCTTCAAAGTTGGCTGAGGTCAGCGCCGCATAGCCGTCCTCCTGTTCCAAGCCCACAATCTGCATGTGTGGATGGACGAGGCTGCCGCCCGAAAGCGGGCCTTTGTTCTTGTACATGAGCACACTGCGGTACTGTTGGGAATCGATCATCTGCTGCCAACAGCCCAGGGCAAACCGCATCACATGATGCAGCTCATCCGGTTCATAGGTCACCAGGTCGGCGTCGTGATTGGCCGACTCGATCAATACGGTCTGACGGGTGGCCCGCAAGGTCTTGAACTTATTCTCGAGCCAGATGCAGTCACCATCGCGCTGGATGATGTTGGCGAGCCCCTCCGTGTCGCAAAAGGGGCACGCGGTGCCAGGGCGACGGTTATCGTCGGGCTTGCCGTTCGCCTGCTGAACGTCAAATACCAGCGCCACGGACTACGCCTCCAGCGGCACGATCTTGGTTCCATGGAGCTCGGAGACGCCTAGCGCCGCCGCGACCGCGTCGCGATTTGCCGTGGTAATGCCGCCGCCTGGAAGGATGGTCAAACGATCGCCCGCGTACTCAATCAAGCGGGCCAGGTTTTCGAAGTTGTCCTCGATCGACGTACCGGCAGCACCACCGTGCGTCAGAATGCGCGTAACGCCGCAATCGGCAAGTGTATCAATCGCATCGAGCTGAGCCTCGGGCGAGAGCTGGTCAAATGCCATGTGGAAGGTGATGTCAAGGGGCTCGCGCTTGCACTCCTCGGTCGCGCAGCCCGTAGCCATAACGAAGGCGCCGAGGGTGAGCTCGTCGAGCGCCCAGCCGCCGGCACAGGGCTTGCAGCAGCCAAAGACCAGGCCGTCAACGCCGGCACTCACAGCAAGGCCCAGGTCCATCTCCATCATGCGCAGCTCATCCTGGTTGTAGTGAAAGTCGCCGCCACGCGGACGGATCATGCACATCACCCGTGCATCGTGTTCGTGGGCATAGTTGGTCGTAGCGCTGATAACGCCGGCCGAGGGCGTGGTACCACCGACGGCAAGGTTATCGCACAGCTCGATGCGCCCCGCACCGGCCTCGATAGCCGCCGGCACCCGCTCAAAGTTCTCGGCACAAAACTCGTACAGCATAGATAGGCCCCCAAAGACAGCAGATGTTTTCCGACGGGCATTGTCACACATCCCCATGAAGTTGCGGTGGAATAGGGACTCTTTCGGTCTCCGAGGCTCCCATTTAGTCCCCATTCCACCGAAACTTAAAGGGGTAGTCGTTGGCATCTGC
>USIL01000179.1:0-3643 GCA_900554655.1 uncultured Collinsella sp. | reverse complement strand
CCCGAGTAGCCCTCCTCGACCGCACTCGTAATCTTGGACACCCACTCCTGACGCTCGCCCGTCACATCATGCGTGCGACGCGAGACCACTTTGGTCACCAGCAGCGACAACGCCATAAAGAACAAAAAGACTAGCGTGAGCGGCACGCTAAACACGAACATCATGATGATGGCACCCGTCACGGTACCGATCGATACCAGCAGCTGCAGCAATCCGCGCTGCATACTCTCGGACATCTTGTCCAAGTCGTTGGTCGCACGGCTGACGACCTCGCCGGGACGATGCGCGTCAAAATAGGCGAGCGGCAGACGATTGAGCTTTTGCGCGATGCGGTTGCGCAGGCGCAGGTTGAGGCGTTCGGCCACGCTCGACATCAAAAAGCTCTGGAGCGCGTAGAACGAAGCGGCGGCCGTCCAAATCAAAAAGTAGATGAAGATAGTCCTGCCGCAGTTCTCCCAGGTGATGCTGAAGGTGGCGTTGTTGACAAACGCTACCTGAATGTGGCCCCACAGCTCATCGATCACGCGGGCGCTATATGCCGGCGCGGCAGTGTTAAAGATGACATAGAACACAATGCTCGCGAACACGATATAGAAGCGCCAATGGTCGCCGGCAGCCTCGCTCCACAGGCGGCGCACCGTCGCCCAGGTATCGCGGGGTTTCTCGTCCTCGTCTTCGTCGTCCACGTCGCGCATGCGCTCTGCCTCGGCGCGGGCGCGCTCGTCCTCGGCACGTTCGTTTTCCTCGTAGAGCGCTTGGCGGCGAGCCTCGCGCTCGGCTGCAGCCTTGGCGGCGTCATCCAGCTCGGTCGACGCGGCAGCCGTTTCCTCGACCAGTCCCGCGGCAGCGGCGTCATCAACGCCGCCCTGCTTCTTGAGCTCCTCGGTCATGCTACTCACCTCCCTTCATCTGCGATTCCGCGATGGCGCGGTACACCTCGCAGGTTTCCATAAGCTCGCCATGCGTGCCCAGACCCACAACCTCGCCATCCTTGAGCACGACAATCTGGTCGGCGTGCAAGATCGTCGAGATGCGCTGCGCGATGATGAGCACCGCAGCGTCACGCGTCTCGTCTTGCAACGCATGACGCAGGGCGGCATCGGTCTTAAAGTCCAGGGCCGAAAAACTGTCATCGAAGATATATAGATCGGCATGCTTCATGAGCGCACGGGCGATTGCCAAACGCTGGCGCTGGCCGCCCGAAAAGTTCGTACCGCCCTGCGCCACCGGGGTATCGAGCCCCTGCGGTTGGTCGAGTACAAAGGTGCTCTGGGCAACCTCAAGCGCGTGAAGCATGTCGCCCTCGGTCGCGCCCTCGTTGCCAAAGCGCAGATTACTTGCCACGGTGCCCGAGAACAGCCACGCCTTCTGCGGCACATAGGCGATGTGTCCACGGATCTCATCTTGCGAAAGCTCGCGCAGATCGACACCGTCCAGGCGAATGGTGCCCTTGGTGGCATCGTGGAAGCGCAGCAAGAGCTTGGCCACCGTCGACTTGCCCGAACCCGTCGAGCCGACGATTGCGGTCGTCTGACCGCGACGACAGGCAAAGCTCAGGTCGCACAGGGTGTCCTCGTCGGCATCGTCAAAGCGAAACGACATGTGGTCGAACATGGCCACCGCATCGGCTTCGTCTTGGGGCTCGCGCGCCCCGTCATCCAGCGTACGCTGGCCATCGACGATGCTCGGCTTAATCTCCAGCACCTGCTGTGCGCGGTTCAGACATGCGGCGGCACGCGGAAGCGTCAGCACCACCATCTGGGCCATCATCACAAAGAACAGGATCAGAAGCGCGTACTCCAGCACCGCCGAGATGCTCGCGATCTGCATGGCGTGGGCGCCCACGCGGTTGCCGCCAACCCACAGCACCGCCACCTCGGCGATGTTCATCAAAAAGAAGCTTGAGCTGTCGAGGCCCACAAACAGGTGGTTGACTTTGATGGCGTTGGCGGCGTATTCGCTAAACACCTCGTCCAGACGCCGTTCCTCGTGGCGCTCCTTGTTAAACGCACGGATGACGCGCACGCCCACAATATTCTCGCGCAGCACCACGTTCATGCGGTCGATAAAGCCCTGTAGGCGCATAAAAATCGGCGCCGCGTTGGCAACCGTAAAGACCGCCGCCACCAGCACAATCGCAACGACTACGCCCAGAAGCGTGCCCATGGCGGGATCGATAAACCAGGCGAAGATGATGCCCGCCACAGCCAAAAACGGCACGGGCAGCACCAGCTGAATCGTCTGCAGAATCGCCTGCTGAATCACGTTGATGTCGTTGAGCGAGCGCGTGATCATCGATCCGGTGCCAAAGCGCTCAAAATCGCTGGCCGCGAGCTCGAGCGATTTGTCGTACACGGCATTGCGGATATCGCAAGCCACGTTGGCGGCCAGGCGCGCCGAAAGATAGCAGCCCAGCACCGTGCCGCCGCTAGCCATGCTGGTCGCGATAAACATGTATAGGCCGTTGCGTAAAATGTAGTCGATATCGCCCGTGGTAATACCGGTGTTGACCATGTTCGCCAGCATCGTGGGAACCAGCAGCGTACCGACGTTATCCACCAGCAGCACCAGCAGCGTCACTGCGACAAGCCCTCGATAGGGCTTCAAAAACCTCATTAACAGTCGCACGACTCCCCCTCACCTTGATTCTCGGCTTGGCTCTCGGCAGCGATATGCTGCTTAAAGGCATCGCACTCATCGCCGAGCACCTGAGAGAATTTGCCGATCAAGCGCATAATCTCGCGCTGCTCACATGGCTCAAGCGCGCCAAAGGCTCGCTGCTCGGCCTTGAGTGCCGGCAGCGCATAACGCTCGGCAAATCGCCTGCCCTCTTCGGTCAGGCTCACAACCTTGTTCTTACGACTGCCTTCGGCAAACCCCAACGTTGCGAAGCCCCGCGCCGTCAAGGTTTTAATTGCCGAGTTGATGGTCTGCTTGCTGTAGAACCATTCGCTTGTCAGACGGCTTACGGCAATACTGCCGCCCGCCGTGCTAGTGTCGACGAGCATCCAATAGGCGCAGTCCGAAAGGCCGCAGGCACGCGAGAACTCCGAATAGATATGGTCGAGTCCATTGAGCAACCGATCGAAGTCGACCAGCGTAACCGCACTATTCATCTATCCCACCATTCAATTGTCCGATTTTTGACCAATTATGTGTCTCTAGATTAGTCCGAGTTTTGACTATCGTCAACAGGCTCTCCGCAAATGCGTGCATTTTTATGGCCTATCGGCAGAAAAAGACCGCCGGCGCGGGGGCGGCGCCAGCGGTCACGTGAAAATCGGGTTTTATTGCCTGTTAAGCGGCGACGGCCTCATAGACCGTAGCGCCCGAGAAGCTGTCATGCAGGCTCTTGCCGGCAATCCACGGCAGCTCGACGACCTCGCAGACCGTGTTGACCAGCTCGGAGCAGTCAGTAAAGTGGCCCTTGTCGTTGAGGGCCTCGCAATCCTGAACACGCCAATAGCCATCGGTGTGCGTGATGTAGTACTCGTGGTCGTTGATCGACACGAAAGCGCGCGTCTTGGAACGCAGCAGCTTCAGAAATCCTTCGAAGTCGGTCTCGACGACATCTCCAGCCTGGAACATGATGTTACCTCCTGGCCCGGCGCCACCACGGCGCATTGATAAACGTTGGTACTCC
>USIL01000178.1:0-3655 GCA_900554655.1 uncultured Collinsella sp. | reverse complement strand
ACCCGGATTGTGCCCGAGTGAATACAAGCCTGTGAAGTGGTGCGTGAAGCAGGTCTTTTACAACTGCATGACTTCCGAGGCCACAACATCTGCGATCCATATTGCCAAGGCTAATGGCGGGGTAAAGGCCTAATACCTGCGGCGGGATGCGGTAGTAGTTAAAGGCGGATTGCCCACAAAGCGTCAGGTCCATAATGCCCTCCTGGCCGAAATCATCTCTTTGAAGCGAGTGATGCCAGCGTCAATCCGGAAGTATGCGGCAAAATCTGAACCCTATGAGCGGACCTGGCTTTTGAGGCTAGTTTATCAGGCATTTTGTTGCGAAAAAACAGGGTGTGCTCGGAGGTTCCAGAATTTGCCGCATACTTCCGAAAACCAGGTCGATTTGGTTCTTGCTAAAACGATTTATCAGCCCTGTGTGAGGTGTGGGTTTGCCACTGGGCGAACACTTTTAGCGCTTGGGGCTTTATTTTTTGGGCCTCGAAGGGTGGATTTCGCGCTTTTGGTAAAGAAATGAGTGCGTGTTTTGCCGTGCGGCGGCATTGGCACAGAAAAAGGGCCCGGAAGGCAATGCCTTCCGGGCCCTTTGCAATGCAAGTATGCTTGCAAGTGCGTTTTAGCGCACCTGAGCGACGTAAGCGACGTTGGTCGAGGAGACCTTGTCCTCGAGCTGGACGCTCATGCGGGAATCGCCTGCGGTAGCGACGGTCAGATCGCCGGCCTCGACGTAGCCGAGCTCCTTAGCGGTCTCGATCGCCTTGACGATCGTGCCGTTGACGGTGCCCTGGGTAATCTCGGCCTGATGCGGGATAACGCCCCAGTACATGATCATCTGCTGGACGGCCCACTCGTGGCGGGAGAACGCGCAGATCGGCATGTTGGGACGGAAGTGCGAAATCAGGCGAGCGGTACGACCGGTGGTCGTCGGCACGGTGATGCACTTGGCGCCAACGGTGGTGGCCATGTTCACAGCGGACATACCCACAACGTTGTTAACAACGCGGGTGCCATGAGCGTCGGCCGGAACCTCGAGCGGAGCGTGGGCCGGGAGGTACTTCTCGGTCTCGAGAGCAATGCTAGCCTGCATCTTGACGGCCTCAACCGGGTACTTACCGGCAGCGGACTCGCCAGAGAGCATAACGGCGTCGGTGCCGTCGTAAATGGCGTTAGCAACGTCGGCAACCTCGGCGCGCGTCGGGCGCGGGTTCTGCTGCATGGAGTCGAGCATCTGCGTAGCGGTGATAACGGGCTTGTAGGCCGCGTTGCACTTGGCGATGATCTCCTTCTGGATGTGCGGAACGAGCTCGGGCTTGATCTCGATGCCCAGGTCGCCACGGGCAACCATGATGCCGTCGGAAGCCTCGAGGATCTCGTCGAAGTTCTCGACGCCCAGGGCGCACTCGATCTTCGGGAAGATCGTCACGTGCTCGCCACCGTTCTCGCGGCAAAGCTCGCGGATGCCGCGGACGGACTCGCCGTCACGGATGAAGGAAGCGGCGATGTAGTCGATGTTCTCGGTCAGGCCAAAGAGGATGTCCTGACGATCGCGCTCGGTGATGGCGGGCAGCGAGATGTTGACGTTGGGCATGTTGACGCCCTTGCGCTCGCCGATCAGGCCGTCGTTCTTGACGACGCAGGTCATGTCCTGGCCGTCGACGGACTCGACCTCGAGGGCAACCAGGCCGTCATCGATCAGGATGAGGGAGCCCTTCTCGACCTCGGAGGGCAGGGCCAGGTAGTCGAGGGAGATGTGCTCAGCGGTGCCGTGGAAATCCTCGGACGTGGGCTGAGCGGTGACGACGATCTTGTCGCCGGTCTTGACGGCAACCTTCTTGCCGTCGACCAGAAGGCCAGTGCGGACCTCGGGGCCCTTGGTGTCGAGCAGGATGCCGACGGGCAGACCGAGCTCCTTGGAAATACGACGGACGCGCTCGATGCGACCGTGGTGCTCGTCGTAGGATCCGTGCGAGAAGTTAAAACGGGCGACGTTCATGCCCGCCTTGATCATCTCGCGGATGGTCTCGTCGCTATCGCAGGCGGGACCCATGGTGCATACAATCTTGGTGCGCTTGTACATTCAGACCTCCATCTGACATCGTCTTGCGCTGATAGATAAACCATAAGAAATAAAACTGAGATGATTATAACGAAATGACGACCGAATACCCCAAAAAATCGACCGTATGCCGAATTAGAAGTTCATTTTTTGCGGAAAAACGGTATATGCAAAAACTTTACCAACTGTTCTAACCGCTGCTATCTGGGCGATATTTCAGTTTGATGATGCGCCGAAGAAAAAACGTTTTATCAATGTTGAGCATCACACGGTCTGCACCGTTGCGTCTGTGCCGTGTTTCCAGATGGAATGTTTTGGCTAGACGCGTCGCTTTGGGGTACCATAGCCCCACTATCAACTGCCGCTCAGCACGGCAGCCTTGATGAGCCCTTGCCCTTCTCCTGGGAATTATGATCGGGCATCAATCTGCTGAGTGGCCCGAATCCCAGGAGGGGACTCTATATGCAAAAGGAATACCTGTCCGCCGCGGCGGAGGTGCTCAGCGACCAAGGTGTCGATGAGCACCTCGGCCTGAGCACCGGCGAGGCGTCGTCGCGCCTCGCCAAGACAGGCCCTAACAAGCTCGAGGAAGCCGAGAAGACGCCGCTGTGGAAGCGTTTCTTTGAGCAGATGGCCGACCCCATGGTCATCATGCTGATCGTTGCCGCCGTCATCAGCGCGCTCACGGGCATGGTCAAGGGCGAGCCCGACTTTGCCGATGTCGTCATCATCATGTTCGTCGTTATCGTCAACTCGGTACTGGGCGTGGTCCAGGAAGCCAAGAGCGAGGAGGCCCTCGAGGCCCTGCAGGAGATGAGCGCGGCGCAGTCCAAGGTGTTGCGCGACGGCAAGCTCGTGCACCTGCCGAGCGCTGAGCTCGTGCCCGGCGACGTTATCATGCTCGAGGCGGGCGACTCCGTTCCGGCCGACTGCCGCGTCCTCGAGAGCGCCACGATGAAGATCGAAGAGGCCGCCCTTACCGGCGAGTCCGTGCCCGTCGAGAAGCATGCCAACGTGATCGAGCTCGCCGCGGGCACCGATGACGTGCCGCTCGGCGACCGCAAGAACATGTGCTATATGGGTTCCACCGTTGTGTACGGCCGTGGTCGCGCCGTCGTGGTCGGCACCGGCATGAACACCGAGATGGGCAAGATTGCCGGCGCCCTGGCCGAGGCCAAGGAAGAGCTCACGCCGCTGCAGGTGAAGCTCGCCGAGCTCAGCCGCATCCTTACCATTATGGTTATCGTCATCTGCGTCGTCATCTTTGGCGTCGACATCATCCGTCACGGCGTGGGCAACGTCCTCACCGACCCGACTGCCCTGCTCGACACCTTTATGGTCGCCGTCTCGCTTGCCGTCGCCGCCATCCCCGAGGGCCTGGTCGCCGTCGTGACCATCGTGCTTTCGCTCGGCGTGACCAAGATGGCCAAGCGCCAGGCGATCATCCGCAAGCTTTCTGCCGTCGAGACCCTTGGCTGCACGCAGACCATCTGCTCCGACAAGACCGGCACCCTTACCCAGAACAAGATGACCGTCGTCAAGCACGAGCTCGCTGCGCCCAAGGAGAAGTTCCTGGCCGGTATGGCACTGTGCTCCGAT
>USIL01000177.1:0-3682 GCA_900554655.1 uncultured Collinsella sp. | reverse complement strand
TCGGTGAAACCATGGTATCAGAGCGCGCAAAATAGGTTCGCAGAGGCTTTTTAGAAAGGTAACCTCCAGCCCATGATTAAGATTGCCAAGTTTGGCGGCTCGTCGGTCGCCGACGCCGAACACTTCAAAAAGATCAAGGCCATCGTCGACGCCGACCCTGCCCGCCGTTTTGTGGTGGTTTCCGCCTGCGGTTGCCGCTTTAAGGGCGACACCAAGGTGACCGACCTGCTCTATCTGGTCAATGCGCACGTTAAGTACCACGTGTCGTGTGAGGAGCTGCTCGAGGACATCGGCCAGCGCTATTTTGATATCGCTGATGAGTTGGAGCTCACCTATCCCATCCGTGAGGAGTTCGCGGCCTTTGCCGAGCGCGCCCGCTCGGGCGGCTACTCCACCGAGGAGCTTGTGAGCCGTGGCGAGTACTTTACCGCTCGCCTGATGGCTGAGTACCTGGGCCTACCGTTCCTGGACGCCGCGACGGTTGTGGCGTTCCATCACGACGGTACGCTCAGCATGAATCGCACCTCCGAGCTGGTGCAGGAGTATGGCCAGCAGGGCGGCTTCGTTATGCCTGGCTTCTACGGCGCGACGCGCGAGGGCCAGATCAAGCTGCTCGATCGAGGCGGTGGCGATATCTCGGGCTCGATCTTGGCCAAGTGCCTGGGCGCCGACCTGTACGAGAACTGGACCGACGTCTCGGGCTTCTATTCTGCCGATCCGCGTATTGTTCCCGAGGCTCAGCCCATTGCGCGCGTTACCTACGAGGAGCTGCGCGAGCTTTCGTACATGGGCGCAAGCGTCCTGCACGAGGAGGCCGTGTTCCCCGTGCGCGAGGCGGGTATTCCGCTGGTCATCAAGAACACCAATGCGCCGCAGGACCCCGGCACTATCATTAGCGAGACGGCTGATGAGGGCGAGGCGGAGCCCATCATTACCGGCGTGACCGGCAAGCGCGGCTTTGTCGCCATCAACGTGGCCCGCGACCGCACCAAGCCCCGCGTTGGCTTTATGCGCCGTGCGCTTTCGGTGTTCGAACGCTATGACGTTTCCGTCGAGCACATGCCCACCGGTGTCGACCGTTTTGGCGCCGTGGTGCAGGAGCAGGACGTGCACGATTCGCTGTACTCGCTCGTTGGTGACATTCAGCAGGAGGTCGAGCCGCTCGAGATCGAGGTTGTCGAGGGTCTGGCGCTCATCGCGACCGTCGGCCGTAACCTGCGCGGTCGTGCAGGCATCTCGGGCCACCTGTTTGGCATGCTCGGCCAGGCCGGCGTGAGCGTGCGCATGATTTCGCAGAGCTGTGACGAGATCAATATCATTATCGGTGTCGAGGAGAAGGACTTCGACCTTGCGATTCGGACCATTTACCGTGCCTTCTCCGATGAGAACGGCATTGTGAAGGTCTCCGATCTGGAGGCTCCCGCGCCGGCCGATCCCACCCTGGCCGCGCTCAAAAAGTAGCGACTGCTCGGTAGATTTTTGGGTCATGTCTCAAAAATCTACGGCGGGGCGTTTCGTTTCGGTTTCGTTTCGACGGGGCGGGTTTCATGCCCGCCCTGTTCTTGTATAAACTGGCAACAATAATCGGCCTGCTCGGCGTGCGGGCAAAAGCCACAACCTTTAAAGGGGGAAGCATGAAACAGTACACGGTTGCTATTTTGGGCGCGACGGGAGCCGTGGGCACCCAGATGCTCGAGTGCCTCAACGAGCAGGAGTTCCCGGTCGGCAAGCTCAAGCTGTTGGCAAGCGCACGCTCCGCGGGCAAGACCGTCGAGTTCCGCGGCGAGCAAATCGTGATCGAAGAGGCTTGCCCCGAGGCCTTTGAGGGCTGTGACATTGTGCTTGGCGCTGCCGGCGACGATATCGCCAAGGAATTGCTGCCCGAGGCCGTAAAGCGCGGCGCCGTCGTGGTCGACAACAGCCATGCCTTCCGCATGGATCCCGAGGTGCCGCTGGTCGTGCCCGAGATCAATGCCGACGACATCAAGTGGCATCACGGCCTTATCGCCAACCCCAACTGCGCGACCATCATCGGCCTGGTTCCCACGTGGCCGCTGCATCAGCTTGCCGGCGTGAAGCGCATGATCGTCTCGACGTATCAGGCGGCTTCGGGTGCCGGCGCTCCCGGTATGGCCGAGCTCGAGGCTCAGCTGGCCGCCCTGGGCCGCGGCGAGGAGATTCCCGAGCCGCGCGCGTTTGCCGCCCAGCTGGCGAGCAACCTGATTCCGCAGATCGGCGGCGTCAAGGAGGAAGGCTTTACTTCCGAGGAGATGAAGCTGCAAAACGAGGGCCGTAAGATCATGCACCTGCCCGAGTTGCGCGTGAACTGCACCTGCGTGCGCGTGCCCGTGCTGCGTTCGCACTCCGAGAGCATTACGCTCGAGTTTGAGCGCGATATTACGGTCGAGGAGGCTCGTGCTGCGCTGGCTGCCGCTCCCGGCGTCAAGCTGGTTGACGATATGGCTGCCGAGGATGCACACGACCGTTTCCCCATGCCGATGGATACGTCCGACCAGGACCTGATTTGGGTCGGCCGCGTGCGTCGCGACATCTCGAACCCCGAGGCCGCGCGCGGTATCACCTTCTGGTGCTGCGGCGACCAAATCCGTAAGGGCGCGGCAACCAACGCCGTCCAGATCGCCAAGCTGCTCTGCGAGTAACGGTGGGCCTGTCCGGCGGGGGCCGGGCTTAGTTTTCAGAACGTCCTCGACCATGTGTGGCGCCTTGTCCTGCTCCTTCGGAGCCGCGGACAAGGCGCCACACTGGTCTGCGGAGTGTTCTGAAAACTAAGCCCGGCCCCCGCCTGCGGTGACGCTGCTGCAAGCGGTCTGCGATGGGGCCGTTGTTGGTTGGGGCTGCTGGGCTGATGTGGGGGCGCGTGGCTGTTGCGGGCCCTGGTTCTGGCGGCGGCCCCGGCGCTTCGCGCCTGCCGCCTTGGGGGACTGTGGGGCGCGGCCGGCAGCTGCGGCGCTTCGCGCCTGCTGCCTGAGGTGACTTTGGGGTCGATTGGGGTTGTCTGCACAATTCGCGGTATTATGTTGCGGAGTTTTGAAAGGAGCCGCTGGTGGTCACGACGACATTTGCCTCGCCTTTGGGCGAAATCTTGCTTGCCGCTGATGGCCGCGGTCTGACGGGGCTTTGGTTTGAGGGGCAGGAGCACTTTGGTTCCACGCTTCTCCGGGAAGACTCCGAACATGTTGAAGGCGCCGACGCGGTTTCCGGTACCGGTGGCATGTCGTCGGTGAGTCCGGCAAATGGTGTGGCCTCTTCGGTGCTTGAGCGTTCATGGGCTTGGCTGAATGCTTATTTTGCGGGGCAGGAGCCTCGGTTTACGCCGCCGTTGCATTTGATTGGCACGGCGTTTCAGCGCGAGGTTTGGTTTGAGCTGCTTTCTATCCCGCGTGGCGAGGTCGCTACGTATGGCGAGATCGCCCAGCGTGTTGCGGCTCGACATCATGTGCCGGGAAACGAGGCACCCGTTGTATCTCCTCGCGCGGTGGGGGCTGCGGTTGCGCGTAACCCCATTTCGATTATCGTGCCATGCCATCGCGTAGTTGCCGCCGATGGTTCGCTCAACGGATATGCCGGCGGGCTCGATCGCAAGGAGTGGCTACTTCGGCTTGAGGGCGCGTACGAGGAGTAACACTCGAGCGCTTTGCATAGCCAAGATGCCGTGAAAGAA
>USIL01000176.1:0-3692 GCA_900554655.1 uncultured Collinsella sp. | reverse complement strand
GATCCTAAGACGGATGAGTACAAAGTTGTCTATCGGGGCCTTTCGAGCATGCAGGATTACGGTGCTGCCTACAAGCAGGGCATTTCTACCGGTATCCGCGGCATGTGCGTCCATGATGGCCAGCTCGTCATCAGTAATGTGGGTAAAGACGCGAACGGTAATTTTGTGTCGACAATCCTGACGTCGTCTGACCCCTCGAAGGGCCAGGACAGCTTCACCGAGATTGCCAACTCGGAGACGCTGTTTGGCTATCCGGCGATTCGCTATCAGGACAGCATCTACGGCGGCGCCATTTGGGATATGGTCTCGTACAATGGCCATCTCTATGCGACCATCTGCACCGGTACGCCCGAGAACGCTCCCGATGATAATTCCATGCAGTCGTTTGCCATGGTCCGTGGCGACAAGAATGCCGACGGCAGCTATTCGTGGACTCCCATTGTCGGCGATCAGAAGACGGACGGTGCAAAGTACTGCTTTGGCATCGATCCTGCCCGTACCCGTTCTGGCGCTGCCAACCTCATCGTCTACAACGACTACCTCTATATCGGTGAATACAACGACGAGGAGATTGCCCTCGAGCGCATCCTGTTCAACAAATCCAACACCGAAGAGGGCGGCAAGAGCAGCATGGGTGGCGTTGACTGCTCGTTTGTGAATGCCAATCTTGAGCAGTCGGTTAACATCTATCGCATGGACAAGGACGAGAACATGGAGCTCGTCGTTGGCGATCGCACCGACATGTTCCCCGAGGGCGGTATTTCCGGCCTGACTTCGGGCTTTGGCCGAAACGAGAACCAGTACATTTGGCGCATGCAGAAGTTCGACGGCAAGCTGTATATCGGTACCTTTGATACCGCGAGCCTGCTTGAGCCGATCGGCCAGTTCTCCAATGGCGACATTATCGATATGACGCCCGAGGAGTGGGACTCTCAGGTTCAGCGCCTTAGGGACCTGCTCGATCACCTGCTCGACAAGAAATCGCCTGACGACCCCATCGTTCCCGTGAACACGCTTGCGGACGATGATTCAAACGAGGCCGTCGAGGTCGATGATTCGAACGAAGCTGATGATTCAAACAAGGCCGTCGATGTCGATGACGAGAAGACCGAGGTTGCTAAGGGCTTTGGCGATCTGAGCGATGCGCTGGAGGATGCCGCGGGCGGTCTTTGCGATCAGGCCGCGACGATGTCCCAGGACTTTGAGGACGACGCCGCTTATGTCCAGAAGATCGATGGCGAGATCGCGTACTTCAAGTCCTTTGCCGACCAGTATCAGGACATGCTCGATAGCTATGAGAGCCTTAAGCAGCAGTACGAGGATGCCTATGG
The DNA here is from genome assembly GCA_900554655.1 of uncultured Collinsella sp. Lineage (GTDB taxonomy): Bacteria > Actinomycetota > Coriobacteriia > Coriobacteriales > Coriobacteriaceae > Collinsella. Next base: position 2,361 of record USIL01000176.1, on the reverse strand, counting down.
CACCGAGCTGCCGAGCGATATTCAGGATGCGCTCGATAAGCTGCTGAGCGAGGAGAACCTCAAGAAGTTGCAGAGTGTCCTTACGTGCATGTGTTACCTGCGCGATGCCGAGCGCGGCTTTGATATGTATGTGACCGAGGACGGCGTGAACTTTACGACGCTGACGACCAATGGCTTTAACGATCCGTATAACCATGGTCTGCGCACCTTTGCGGTGACCAACCAGGGTCTGTGCCTTGGTACCGCCAACCCGTTCTATGGTTGCCAGGTCTGGATCCAGCGCAAGGAGAATTCGGAGAATCCGGTTGATCCCGGTACTCCGGATCCGACGGAACCCACCGATCCTTCGCAGCCGGGTGGCGGCGATCAGCCTGGCGGCAGCCAGACGGGTGGCAACGACCAGTCGAGCAGCACCACGACCACCGTCACGACGACCGCTAAGAAGACTCCGAAGGACGGCTCGCTGCCTCGCGCTGGCGACTCGACCCTCACGCTGGTCTTGGGATTGCTGGTTGCAGCTGCCGCAGTGCTTGGCATTGCTCTCGTCTTGCGCAAGCGTTCTCGTCGCTAGGCTCGTCCGCGTAGCTCAATGTCCTGGATATCGTCGAAGTTGATGGCGATATCCCTGAGTTTGAGCAGCTTGAATGCGGGTAACGCTTCGTCGAGAATGCCCGTGCGGCTACGATAGCCGTACGTATCGTAATAGGTGACGCGCACCAAGTCGCCGCGTTTGAGGCCCTCGAGCTTTTGCGAAAGCTCGAGGGCTTTTTCTTCCGTGAGCTCACGTTTTTGCTCGACGGTGATTTCCTGCTTGCGCACGAGTTCGTAGTATCCCGTGAGGGCGGCAAAGGGCATGAACTGTGCGGCGCGGTTGGCGCGCACGGCACCGTTGGCAGTGAGGTTGGGGTCGGCTGCGCGGCGTCTGCCCTCGGGGTCCGCCAGGCGCTCGAAGGCGGTCGGCGGGCGCATGGGCTGTTGTTTGGGTTTAGGCACGGTGTCCTCCAACTTGATCGTTGCGCTCGCGCGCGGTGGCGCCGGCGGTAAAGCTTAATCCCTTGACGAGCGCGTTCTTGCCGTACTTGTCTTTCACAGCCAGGACGGCGCGCGCCAGGTCGCGCTCGCGCTCATCGGCCTCGATATCGCTGAACAGATCGATGGTGGCAAATTCCTCGGGCACAAGATTGCTAAAGCCCAGGTTGATGCGCTTGACCGGTCGTTTGGGATCGACAGTCTGCGCCCAGAGCTCATCGAAATAGCCCATGATCTTCTTAAACGAATTGGTACGCTCGGGCAGCTTGCGCGAGGCGTTGGAGTGCGCAAAGAGCGCGGCATAGCCACCACGCGGTTTGCCACCATGCTCTCCCACAAAGATACCATCGATTGCCTGCGCTTCGCGCACCAGGCGGCGCCGTTCGTCATCGCGCTGGACGGGCTTGGGAGCACGGGGCGCGAGCTCGGGGCCGGCGGTTGCGGTGGGTTCGATGCTCGACGTACTCGAGCGCAGGTGTCCGCATCCGTCCACATATTGTGCAGTACCGCTGGCATCAAGCCTGCGTATGTCGGCGCGCTCGCTCGCGTAGCCCACAAAGAGCGAGATGCTGTCACATACCACGTGCTTATCGACCAAGTCCAGCACGGCACTGTCGACCATCTCGCGCAAGACGGTGTAGGCCTGCTCGTAGGCATAGCCCTTCGAGAGCACCTGTCCTGTAGTGGTCGAAGTTGCTTGCGGGCGATAGGCTTGGATATCGGCGATGGTTGTCGGCTCGCGTCCGAAGGCGTGGTCGATGAGATACTCGGCATTGACGCCGAGCTCGTCGTAAAGCAGGTTTTCGTCGAGCGCCGCGACGCCCATCAGATCGTAGACGCCGTATTTTTCGAGTCGTGCTGCCACGCCGGGGCCGATGCCCCAGATATCGGTGATGGGACGATGGGGCCAGATTTCCTTGCGAAAGGTCTCATCGTCGAGTATGCCGATGCGGCTGGGTACGTGCTTGGCGGTGATATCGAGTGCAACCTTGGCCTGGAATAGGTTGGGGCCGATGCCGACCGTCGCCGTGATGCCGGTGCGCGCCAGGACCTCGTCGCGCAACATGCAGGCGAGCCCTTCCGCATCGGTGTGATAGAGGTCCAGATAGGGTGTCACGTCGATAAAGCACTCGTCAATTGAGTAGACGTGCACGTCCTGGGGGCTGACGTATTCCAGATAGATGCCGTAGATTTGCGCCGACACCTCCATGTAGTGCTGCATGCGCGGCACTGCTTTGATGCAGTCGATGCCGTCGGGAATCTCGAACAGACGGCAGCGGTTGTGAATACCTAAGTCCTTCATGGCCTGCGTGATAGCGAGGCAGATGGTCG
>USIL01000175.1:0-3720 GCA_900554655.1 uncultured Collinsella sp. | reverse complement strand
TTGATATAGCCATCGATGTTTGGCGCGTCGAGGAGCTCATTGAGCAACTCGTAAGTCAGCTTTTTATCGGGCATACGACTTCACCTCCCCCAGTGCATGCAACATGCTAGAAACCGCTCACATCCGAGCGTTCCCAACTGGCGACCTGATCGGGAGACACCGTGCCCAGCGCCTCGAACTTCCAGGAGCCGCCCGCCTTCAGATGATTGGTGTTTGCAAGAGCCGTTCCAACCTGGTTGCCATCGGCATCATACAGAACATATTCAATCTGAATGTAGCTCTTTTCCTTGTCCGTGTTATTGGTCAGGGTGCCCGTGATCTTATAGGTAAACTGATTGGAAGTGTCTTCAGCCTCGTCAGCAATGGTATACGGTTCTTGCGGTTCTTTTTGCTCCTTAGCCTGCTGTGTCGTCTCGGCAGGTTTTGCCGAATCGCTCGCAGACGAATCGGTTGAGTTGCCGCCCATAGAGCCCACGGCACCGACAATAACCAGCACCACGATGATGCCTAGGACAATCTTACCGATTGGCTTCTTTCCCTCTTTTGCCATTATTCATCCTTCCTACGATCCGGCTACCGTGCCGGCACACAGCACATCGTAGGAAGGATTAAACTTGAATTCATTAGCTGAGAGCTAAGGCTGCGGTAAACGGCCAATGCAGTTATCCAAACGTTGAGCAAACGCACTTTGCGCAACCGTCTGCTGGCAGCGCATCAACCCACCGTGACGGATTCCCCGGTAAAGGCACTGACCATCAACAGGACAAAGAACACCAGGTAGCTGACACTCAGCGGGTACGCAATGACCAGGAATACAACCCAGCCGACATTGGTTTACCGTCGGCACGACGTTGCTCGCGGCAACGATAGAGCCAAATCGTCACGCCAATGGCCACAATCAGCAACACGAGTGCCGCTGCTGCCAACCCGGCAAGCGCAAACATCACGCCAATGCTCACAGCAATAACCGGAAGCAGCAGCAGGCCGCACCCGCATCCACCCGGACTATATACGGCAGACTGTCGGCGTCGCCTCATCGCCGCGCCACCCCCATCATCTCTGAGCACTACAGTGCAATGGCCTGCTGAACAGGAACGATCTTATCGAGTTCCGGTTCGATCCGCCTTTTCTCGGCCTCAAGGTCAAACGCCACCTGAGCGCGCAGCCAATAACCATCCGTCAGGCCAAAGTAGCGGCAAAGGCGAAGGTCGGTGTCGGCCGTCACGCGACGTTTTCCCAAGACAATCTGCCCGATACGCTGAGCCGGAATCCCAGTCTCTTTCGCAAGGCGATATTGAGAAATGCCCATGGGAACAAGAAACTCCTCTTTGAGAAGCTCACCAGGAGTCACCGGCGACAGCAAATCGGCCGAAGTCTCATCACTTGTGATAATCGACGATTTCGACATTCCAAGCCATCTCCTGTCTCCACTCAAAACAGACCCGATAGCGCTCATTACGATGCAATCATAGTATCGCCTTACGTTAGTAACGTCAAACGTTTCTATAGACTTACATCTCTATTATATCGTACGTTTGTTCGTGTTTTCTAGAACAAATAGTCCTTCACGCCTTAGTCAAGCAAAAGCAATCGTTTGTAGACATCGAGACCTTTGAGTAGGATTTCCTCGTCGAAGAGCATGCTATCGGTATGCAGAGCGCTTGTGGCATAGGCGGGGCAGCCATCCGAATCACTCGGGTTGTCTTGGTCCTCTGGCATACCCGTGCCCAGCAGGAAAAACACGCCCGGCAGATGGCGCTGATAGAACGCGAAATCCTCGGCGATCAGCAGCGGCTCGTCCACAAGTTGCAGCTCGGGCAAGGCAGGCGCAATGTGGGCAAACAACTCGGGGTCGTTATCGACTGGCGGATAGCCCTCGGCAAAGTCGAGATCGTACGTACAGCCCGTTGCGGTGCACGCCTCGTCGAGCGCACGGCGTACGCCCTCGCGCGCACGGTCGAACATGGCGTCCGTAAACACACGCAAGCTACCGGCAACATGGGCCTCCCCCGCCACCGCATTGCAGACGGTGCCTGCCTGCAGCAGGCCGAACTTGCCAATGCAGGGCTCATCGGCACCCAACTCGTCCATGAGCTCGCGCTCGGAAACTAAGAACTTGGCCGCTGCCAGCGCGGCATCGTGCGATTCCTCGACTGGAACGCCGTAGGTCTTGGCGATATGGATACTCGTTCCATGGATATGAATGTGCGTCTCGCTTGAGCGCGCCAGCAGCGGACCGGGGCAGCTCGCCAACGTGCCGGCGGGCAGATCGGGCCACACATGAAAGCCAAAAATGCGGTCGGCCCCATAGCGCTCGAACACACCACTCTCGCATACCGTCTTGGCACCACCGGTCGTTTCCTCGGCCGGCTGGAACACAAAGAGAACGTTGCGCCTAATGGCGCCCGGCTGTTCGCGAATCGTACGGTCAACATACGTCGCGGCGGCAAGCGCCATGGCCATGTGTCCGTCATGTCCGCAAGCGTGCATCTTGCCAGGATGGGTTGAGGCAAAGGCCGCTCCCGTCGCCTCCGCGATGGGCAGCGCATCCATATCGGCGCGAATCGCCGTGGCATGCGCGGCATCAACACCGGCGTCGAAGAAAGCACAGACGCAGCTGGGGCACGGATGGGTCACCTCGCAAGCGAGCGGTGCCAGCACGCCCTCGATATAGGCAATGGTTTGCGGAAGATCGAAATCGAGCTCCGGAATGCGATGGAGATCGCGGCGATAGCGACGGAGTTCTTGGAGCTCGGTCATAGAGGATCCCTTCGTGAGGCACATCTGTTGCAACTTATTGTGATACAGGATTGTGGCGCACATGTTTCCAGCATATCCCTGCATTTTTTAAACGTTATATACGAATACTCTTGTTTGGTAAAGTGCAACGTGGTAGGGTCGTTACCACTTGATAGAGGCGCGGGCACGAAGAACCGCGGGCGAGCCGGCAGGCTTTGACCCCGTGGGGAGGCGAAACCCGCCGAACTGGGCTTTTCGGGCACGAACAACCTGGTGGGCCTGTGGGAAACACCCACAGGACTGTCTGCAGCAATGCGGGAGCGCTATCCGGACATTGGGTCCACGCTATGCGGATTCGATGCGCAGATGGCGCCGTCTGGATAGCGAGGTTTACGGGACATGGCATTGACCCCCAACGAGGCATATGCGGCCAAGCAGCCGTTTGTGGACAAGGAGACACTCGAGCATATCGTCGAGCAGTTCCCCACGCCGTTTCATCTATACGACGAGGCTGGCATCCGCCGCAACATGCAAGAAGTACGCGACGCCTTTGCATGGAACCCGGGCTTTAAGGAATACTTTGCCGTCAAGGCCAACCCCAACCCGGCGCTCATCTCCATTCTCAACGAATACGGCTGCGGCTGCGATTGCGCCCCCTGCGAATCAACGGGCGCGTCCGCAGGCTGCGCGTATGGCTGCGGTTGTTCGGACGTCATGCGCAGACGTGCTGCGTCGAGACGTTCCTGCGCGGCCTTCAGCTCCGCCTCGGCGGCGGCCAGCTTGAGCTGCAGGCGGCTCTCGTCCATCTTCTGGTCCATGTCCAGCGCGGTGGTGCCAAGGATCTCGGTCATGGCGTCGCTGACAGCATGCATACTGTCGGCCACCTTCTCGAGAGCGTCCAGCTCCCGGGCAAGGTCGGAGGCGGCGATGGCGGTTGCCACCACGTCAGCGGCATACACCGCGTAAAGCAGACACATCAGC
>USIL01000174.1:0-3726 GCA_900554655.1 uncultured Collinsella sp. | reverse complement strand
CCTGGGCGGCGAGGACGTCATCGCGCTCGGCGGCGACTGGGACGGTGCCACGGTGCCCGCTTTCCTCTCCGATGCCAGCAAGATGCCCGAATTCCAGAACATGCTCTCCAAGCACTTTGGCAAGACCGTGATGCAGAAGCTCTGCAGCGATAATGCCCTTGCCTTCTTTGAGCGTTATTAATTTCACATCCCCTGAGCGGGCCGGCATGCCGAACGGTCGACATGCCGGCCCGTCCCCAATCCAAAGGACCGCTTTTGACGCAGCAGTTTACGATTTCCGTATCCCGACCGGATGGGACACCCATCCCCGTCGTCGTTACCAAAAAGCGCGTCAAGAACTTCAACCTACGTGTCACATCGAGCGGTGAGGTCCACGCCAGCGCACCGCTCGGCGCCAGCCGCGAGCGTATCGAAGCGTTTGTGAAGCGCAACAGCGCCTGGATTATCAGCCGGCTTGCCCAGCGCGAGCAACGTCAGGCGACGGCGCGAGAGCCGCTCAGCCCCTCGTCCATCATTGCACTTTGGGGCAAGCCCATCACGGTACAAGATGCGCTCGATCACAACTTTAAGTCACCCGCACCGCGGCCCAAACAAGCCACGTTCGCAAGCTTTATGGGTACCGACGAGCCAGACGAACGTCCGCAGGCCAAGTGGAACGCGCCCCTCGACGGCTTAACGCCCAGTGAGATCCAAGCCCATATTGACCAGCTCTATACGTCCGAAGTCACATCGGCGCTGCGGGATATGGTGCACGCATACGAAATCGCAATGGGTGTCGCCGTTTCCCGCGTTTCCGTACGCAGCATGAAGACGCGCTGGGGTTCCTGCACGCCCAAAACCGGCGCCATTCGCATCGCGCGCGAGCTCGCCGCCTACCCAGTCGAGTGCCTCGACATGGTTGTCGCCCACGAGCTCGTCCACTTGCTCGAGCCAAGCCACAATCAGCGGTTTCACGCCCTGCTCGACACGTACTGCCCCAACAATAGGGCTCTGTCGCAGCGGCTCAAAAAACCGCCTGCCAACGAGCTGTAGGGCCGGTTAGCGCACGCGCTCGATCTCGACACCGCAACTTGCCAGGGGAAGACCGACGGGTGCCCAAGGCTTATCGAGCTTAACGCGCACGCCAAGCAGCAAGGGGTAACGACGCAGCAGCATCGAGGCCACACCCTCAGCTGCAGCCTCGATGAGCTTAAACGTATGCTCGCGCAGATAGCCATCGACATCGTGGCACACCGAGCCATAGTCAATCGAGGCGTCCAGGTTATCGTGCTCCCCCGCTGCACGCAGGTCGGCATAGAGCACCAAGGACACAATGAACTTCTGGCCCAGCGCGTTCTCTTCGGGATACACGCCATGGTTAGCAAAAACCTCAAGACCTTCAACGGTGATGCGGTCGGCATGGCGAAGGTCGTCATAGCTCACGTGGGGCACCGCCGTTGCGGTGGATATTTCGCCCCTTCCACGGCGGGCGAGCTCGGCGCCTTCAGTCTTGGTTGCATTCTCGGGCAGTTTCTTGTTGCTCATCGCGATCGTCTCCTTCGTTTAGAACCCCGACCGCGCAAACTAACTACACGCGAATCGACAGGTTCTTTTTATCATCGCTCCAGTTGCAAGCATTGCGCGCGGGGCATGCAAAGCAGGCGCGCGACGCTTTGTCGGCTGCATAGAGCAGACGCTCAAGCGGTTGGCTGTTCACGCGCAGCTTTCGATGGCCCAGAATGGCCGTCTTAATGGCTGCGGCATCGGCCGGCTCAAACGCCACGTCATCGGGCATGCCGCCGAGAATCGCATCAGCGACGCGTTCGCTTGCAACATCATGGGATATACCCGATTCATACTGTTCATCTTTGCCGATATCGTGAAGAAGTGCCGTGGCGTAGATGACCTCGCGGTCAAATTCGAGCTGCTCCTCGAGATTCTTGATCCACATAATGCGAGAGACATCGAGCAGATGGTCAATACCGTGGCGGCAGAAGATGCGCCCCGATTCCAACTGCGCAATGTTGCCCAGATGCCGCCGGAACAGCCCGTTGGCACAAATGTAATCAATGCGAGGCATGGCACCAAAGGGGGCCAAGCCCGAAGCCATAAAGCCGCGACGCGACGTCCCCTCATCGGTCTTCGATGCAAAGTCGTTGACGACTCTCATAGTTAGCGTCCCAGCATCCTAAAGAAACGCTCCTCGAGCGCGGGATCGGTCTCAAAGACGCCGCGGCGAGCGAGCGTCACGGTCTTGGTGCCAGGCTTTTGCACGCCGCGCATGGTCATACACATATGCTCGGCTTCCATGAGCACAATCGCTCCCTGGGGAGCGAGATAATCCATGAGAGCGTCGGCAACCTGCGCACACAGCTGCTCCTGCAGCTGTAGACGGCGGGCATAAACCTCAACCGTGCGGGCGAGCTTGGAAAGCCCTGCGACACGGCCGTTGGGGATATAGCCAATGGCAGCCTTGCCGTAAAACGGCAGCAGATGATGCTCGCACAGCGAGTAAAACGTGATGTCGCGCTCGATAACCAAATCGGTCGAAGCGACGGCAAAGGTTTTGGACAGGTGCTCCTCGGCACTCTGGTCCATACCGCCGGCAATCTCGCCATACATACGGGCGACGCGTGCCGGAGTCTCCAGCAAGCCCTCACGAGTTGGGTCCTCGCCTATGCCCTCAAGCAACAGCTTAATGGCGGCCTCGACTTTTTCCTGATCGACCATCTGGGCCTCACTTTTCCGATTTTGCGTTCGCGCTATGGTACCACGCCCTTTGGCATCGGCCACAAGCTACATAGTATGGGTCGAATAGACCGGATCGTCCCGCCAAAGCTCCACAGCGTCGCAAAGCGCAACGCCCTCGCGCACAGCACGGGCGCGCGTGGCGTTCATATCAATCACGCGCTGATTGCTCGAGCCCCTAAAACGCAATGAGATATCGTACAGATCCTGAACAAACGGGCCATCCACCAACATATCGAGGCAGGCAAGGATACGGTCCGTCGCCTCGGTATGGTGACGACCACCCGGCATAAGCTCCTCGAGCACGTCGCCGGTAAAGCACCAAATGGTCTTGCCCGACCCCGCGGGATAGGCCGCACGCACGCGTTCGATAAAGTCAACAAGCCCCGCCTGATTCTCGGGCTCCATGGGCTCGCCACCCAGAATCGTCAGGCCATCGATAAAGGGATGGTCGAGGCTCTCGATAATCTTGTCCTCGACGGCACGATCGAACGGCTCACCCGCAGCAAAGTCCCACGCGACAGAGTTAAAGCAGTTCTTGCACCCACGACGGCACCCGCTCACAAACAGAGAAGTACGAACGCCTTCCCCATCAGCAATGTCGAAATACTTAATGTTCGCGTAGTTCATAGATAACTCTCCCGGGAGGCCGGGACATATCATCCCGTCCTCAAACATTCTCGGCCTTCGGCCTGCGAAACTGTGGGCGGGACGATATGTCCCGGCCTCATGCAAAGGGTAACTCAATGAACGAAGCGAACATCGAGTATAGGGTTCGAGGTCCAATAGAAACCTTGTTGCAGCTCAACCGCCATCGCAAGCAGATCGTCATTGCAGCTCAACTCATTTCCGCTAAGAGCTTCGAGGGGTGAGCAGACCGCGCGCTGCATCTCAGCTACGTCAACTTGGCCGCCCCGTAGCGAGGCCCCGGACCTTTACTCGCTATTTCGGACAGTCCTGACTCACGACGGAGGCGCCACTGGCGCCTCCTGTTCGTGC
>USIL01000173.1:0-3753 GCA_900554655.1 uncultured Collinsella sp. | reverse complement strand
AGATGGCGGTTCGGGCTGCGAGGAGGCAGTCGGTAAAGTCCATATGGGTCTTGCCAAAGAGTTTGACGGCAAGGGCGACAACGGTGGGCTCGTCGACCATGACGTCATCGAGCAGCCTTTTCAAGGCCGCGGCAATTTCAACGCGGGGAACCTTATAGACGTCGCGCAGCGTAACCACGACGCGCGTGATGATTTCGGGGTAGACACGAGCGGTGCGCGTGGCGATGACCTTGGCGGCGCGCGGTGACAGGACCTCGTCGTCGTCAAGCAGGTAGCGTAGGATGACGGTCTCGTCGATGATGGTGCTACTCATGGATATCTACTTCCTCGGGACCCAAAATCGAATCGTCACTTTCTGTGGCAAGGTATTCAATCCAGGCATTGCGCTCCTCGGAGCGGCGATTGGGATCTCCATATGCTTTGAGCGATCCATAGGCGGCGGTGCCGTCCTTTGAGCGCACGGCGACCGGCTGAAAGGGAAGCTTGCGCATCAAAATGCTCTGCGCGACAAAAAGACGGACGGCCTCGGCGAGCGATGTGCCCATGGCGTCGTAGAGATGCTCGGCATGCTGCTTGTCTTCCTCGCGAATGCGCACCTGCAGGATGGCTCGTTTTTGAGTCGATGACATCACTGGCCCCCTTAATGAGCGTGCAATATAGTCGGTCAAATGCGGCATGAGCCGATACTTGAGCATCTTATAACGATTACTTTATTTCACTCAAGTTGATAACCATTAACACGAATACAAGCGTAGTACATCCAAAACGAGAGCGCGTAAAAATCTCTGCAGCGTACGCGTGTAATACACTCGCCTTTATATCCTATTGAGAATAATCCTAACCAGCCTAAACTCCTGCAATACACCCGTAATGCAGGGCCTATGCTCAAGTTTACCCCCTGCAACTGCGTATATTTAACCTGTATATCGTTGGAGGAACTCTATCGAAGCGCCTGTTTCGCCGCATGCGCTCGATACGCCGATGCCGGACCACGGGCGGTCCGGGGCAACGTCGACAGGGTCTCTCCGGCATGGGATTCAGGAGGGAGTGAACAACATGGGCAATAAACGAGTCGTAGCCGATTCATCGCGCTGCATTGGGTGCCAAACCTGCATGGCAGCGTGTATCGAGGCACACGACATCCCCGGCAACATTGCCGCGCCGCGTCTGCGCGTGACGCGTACGTACGAGATCTCCGCACCGGTGGCTTGCCATCACTGCGAGGATGCCCCGTGCGCTAAGGCCTGCCCCACGGGCGCCTTGTTCTTTGATCCAAAGAACCATCGCATCGGCGTCAACGAGGACAACTGCATCGGCTGCAAGAGCTGCGTCATGGCATGCCCCTTTGGCGCCGTGAGCGTGGCGACCACGCAGGTCCCCGTCTTGATGGGCGACGTGCGCGTGGGTTCGCAGACTAAGAGCTTCGTGCTCAAGTGCGACCTGTGCGTGGACCGTCCCGGCGGTCCGGCGTGTGCCGAGGCGTGCCCGACCAAGGGCCTCACCTTGGTAGACGAGGAGCGCCTGGCGGAGCTGACTGCCGAGCGTGCCCGCGCCACCATCGAAAACGAGGCGTAGGCGGGCGGCCATACAGGCCCAACGATTGTCAAATACGTACCGAGTAATCGGTAGCAGAGAAAGGAAGGAGGGTGTCATGGAGAAGCATAAAGTGATCTGCCCGTACTGCGGTGCCGGTTGCCAGTTTAACCTCTTGGTCCAAAACGGCCAGGTCGTGGGTACCGAACCGCTCAACGGCATCACCAATCAGGGCGAGCTGTGCCTTAAGGGCATGAGCGGCTACGACTTCATCAACGACACCAAGATCTTGACTCCTCGCGTACTGCACCCGATGATCCGCCGCACCAAGGGCGCGGATCTTGAGCGCGTAAGCTGGGACGAGGCACTGGATTTCACCGCATCTAAGATGCAGGCCATAATTGACGAATATGGTCCTAACGCTGTCATGACCACCGGCTCTTCGCGAGGCGGCGGCAATGAGGCGAACTACGTCATGCAGAAGTTTACGCGTGCGTGCATCGGCACCCACAGCGTAGACAACTGCGCCCGTACTTGACACGGCCCTACTGTCCTCGGTCTGATGGACACGGTTGGTTCAGGTTGCATGTCATGCTCCATCCCCGGTATGGAGGATGCGGGCTGCATTTTCCTCTTCGGCTATAACCCTGCCGATTCGCACCCCATCGTCGCAAGGCGTATCGTGCGAGCCAAAGAAAAGGGTTGCAAGATCATCGTCGCCGACCCGCGCCATATCGAAACCGCGCGTATCGCCGATCTCTACCTTCCGATCAAGAACGGTTGCAATGTTGCGTTCCTCAACGCCTTTGCCAACTGTCTGGTCAACGATGGCCTCTACGACAAGGAATTCGTCGCCGAGCACACGAACGGCTTTGACGAGTGGTGGGAGACCATCAAGAACTACACTCCCGAATCCGTACAGGACATCACGGGTGTCGATCCCGCGCTGATCCACCAAGCTGCCGAGATGTACGCCACGGCGAAGCCTTCTGCCATCATTGGCTGGGGCATGGGCGTATGCCAGCAGAAGCAGAACCTGAAGACGGTGCACACCATCGCCTCCATCGCCTGCGTTGCCGGCCAGATCGGCAAACCCAATTCCGGCCTCGCGCCCGTGCGCGGTCAGAATAACGTCCAGGGCTCCTGCGATATGGGCATGCTGCCCAACCTGTACCCTGGCTACCAGAAGGTCACCGACCCGGCTGTGCGTGCCAAGTTTGCCAAGGCTTGGGGCGTGCCCGAGGAAAAGCTCCCGCTCGAGGAGGGCTATAAGCTCACCGACCTGGGCCACCTGGTCGACGAGGGCAAGGTGCACTGCTTCTACAACTACGGCGAGGACCCGGTACAGACCGAGCCCGATTCGGCCGGTATGCGCAAGACGCTCTCCGAGCTGGATCTGTTCATTTGCCAGGACATCTTTATGACGCAGACGACCATGCTCGCCGACGTCATCCTACCTGCCACCTCTTGGGGCGAGCACGAGGGTGTCTTTACCGCATCCGACCGTAGCTTCCAGCACTTTGACGCGGCCGTTCCGCCCAAGGGCGAGTGCCGTCACGACTGGGAGATCTTCGCGGATCTGTCTACGCGCATGGGTTACCCCATGCACTACGACAACACCGAGCAGATCTGGAACGAGTGCATTAGCCTGTGCCCCAACTTTGTGGGCGCGACCTACGAGAAGCTGGCTCCCGAGGGCGGCTACGCCCAGTGGCCCGTCAAGAGCACCGATGTGAACGACCACGGTACGCCCGACATGTTCGCTGGTGGCAAGTTCACCACCAAGGACGGCCGCGCCAACCTGATGGCGCACGACTGGGAGGCGCCCTCCGAGCTTCCCGACGATGAGTACCCGCTCATCCTTTGCACCGTCCGCGAGGTCGGCCACTACAGCTGCCGTTCGATGACCGGTAACTGCAAGACGCTGGCCCTGCTTGCCGACGAGCCCGGTTTCGTTCGCATGAATCCCGCGGACGCGAAGGCCCGCGGCATCAAGAACGGCGACATCGTCTCGGTTCACAGCCGCCGCGGCCAGGTTTACAGCCGCGCGGACGTGAGCGACCGTATCAACAAGGGCACGGTCTATATGACCTACCAGTGGTGGATCGGCAAGTGCAATGAGCTGACCATGCACAAGGTCGACCCGGTCTCGCACACGCCCGAGGACAAGTTCTCTGCCTGCCAGGTCGACGCCATCGCCGACCAGGTGTGGGCCGAGGG
>USIL01000172.1:0-3772 GCA_900554655.1 uncultured Collinsella sp. | reverse complement strand
CAACGTGGCCGCCAACCTCTACAACAAGACCGCCGGCGGCGTGCAGGTCCTGGCCGTCAGCGGCCTGGGCGTGCTGTATATCTTGGAGAACGGCGACTCCATCGGCTCCATGGCCGACCTGAAGGGCCGCACCATCCTGTCCACCGGCAAGGGCACCACGCCGGAGTACGTCATGAACTACCTGCTGGAGCGCGCGGGCCTGACCGGCCAGGTGGCGCTTGAGTTTAAGAGCGAGCCCACCGAGGTGCTGTCGGCGCTGCTTGCCGACCCGACTGCCGTGGGCGTGCTACCCGAGCCGTTCAAGACGGCGGCCATCGCCAAGAGCGAGGACAAGCTGTCGGCTCCGGTAAGTCTGACCGATGTGTGGGATGAGCTGGCAGGTGACACGGGTTCGCGCCTGCTGACGGGCGTGACCGTGGTGCGCCGTGTCTTTGCCGAGGAGCATCCCGATGCCGTGGCGGAATTCCTGAGCTGCCATGCTGCGAGCGTTGAGGCCGTGAACGCGGCGCCGGCGGACTGGGCTCAGTCCGTGGTCGATGCGGGTATCGTGGATAACGCCGCGATTGCCGAAAAGGCGATTCCCGGGTGCATGCTCGTGTGCCAGACGGGGAAGGATATGAAGGCGGCACTCGGTGGGTACCTGCAGGTGCTGGCCGATGCGGACGCGAGCGCCGTGGGCGGCAAGCTCCCGGCCGATGATTTCTACTACATGGAGTAGCCCGTGCGTGCGTTTGCTCGACAAATGACAGAGCGTATGAAGGCGGTGGCGGCAGCAGGTGCCGTTGCCGCCTTTTGGCTTGCCGTGTGGGCTTTCGCGGCGGCGCTGGTGGCGCAGCCGCTGATTTTGCCGGGGCCGGGCGCTGTTGTGGTGGCGTTGCTGCGGCTGGTGTGCGATGCCAACACGTGGGCGATTCTGGTGGGCTCAGGCGCACGAATCTTGGGCGGACTGGCACTTGCCGCGGTGTGCGGCGGCGTGCTGGCGGGAGTCTCGGTGCGGTCGCGGACGTTTGCCCGTCTGGTGGCGCCGGCGCTTTCGTTTGTAAAGGCGACGCCGGTTGCCTGCGTGGTGGTTCTGCTGCTCATTTGGCTGGGGTCGGCGCGCGTGAGCATTGCAGCGGTCTTTTTGATGGCACTGCCGGGCGTGTATTTTTCGCTGGTCGAGGGTTTGGCACAAGTGGATAAGCCGCTGGAGCAGATGTTTCGTCTGCATGGTGTGCGGGGTTGGCGACTGTTCTTCGCCCATACCCGGCGCGAAGTCCTGCCGTTTGTGCTTTCGTGCGCCCGCGCCGTGATCGGCATGAGCTGGAAGGCCGGCGTGGCGGCGGAGTTGATTGGCATGGCGGCTGGTACCGTGGGCGAGCGCATCTATCAGGCGAAGCTGCTCATTGAGACGGCTGACCTGCTGGCGTGGACCGTGTTGGTCGTGGCGGCATCGTGGGCATGCGAGCGCGTGCTGATGTGGCTGCTGCGGGCTTCGGGTTCCGTGGCATGGCGTGTTGCCGTGCGGACGCATGGACATGGACTGCGCGGGCGTGCGGGGGCCGCGAGCGATGGCGCTTCGGCGGAGCTTGCGCTTGCCGTGGGCGATCGCGCGCCCTGGGCGCCGGCGCTGGACGGTCTGGTGCTTCGTGTGCCCACCGGCGGGCGTACCTGCGTGATGGGCGCCTCGGGGGTGGGCAAGTCGACGTTGCTCGCGCTAGCGGCGGGGGAGTGCGCACCGTGCTCGATGGTGTTTCAGGATGTGCGCCTGGTAGAGGACGCTTCTGCTCTGGATAACGTGCTGGTGTGCGCCGACGCGCGCGTGGACGCCTCGAGTGCCGCAGCCCTGTTGCGCCTGCTGGTGCCGGGGGTCGATGTACATGCTCGTGTGGCCGAGCTCTCGGGCGGGCAGCGCCGTCGCGTCGAGATTGCCCGAGCCCTGCTGTGCCCAGGCGACGCGGTGATTCTGGACGAGCCCTTTACCGGTCTAGATACCGCTGCGCGCGACGCATGCGCCGAAGTCGTGCTCGACTTGCTCGACGGTCGCATGCTGTTGCTTGCCACGCACGATGCCGTCGACGCTCGGGCCCTCAATATCTCGGACATCATCACACTCTAAATACTTATTCAGCAACAAAATGATCCGTTTTCCTCCGTCCCCAAGGGATCAGGTGTGCTATTCTATCTGCGGGGTAATACTTAGGAATACCAAGTAATACCAACGCCGTAGAAACAAACTCCAGATGCGGGCCAATCGGGTTGCCTTCACAGCCCGTCGCCCAGCCGCGTGGCCCGCATCTATCCGCACCACCGTCGTTTCAAAAAGGAAGCGCCATGGCAGAACACATGACCCCGGTTGTAGCGAAGGTCTTGCCTGAGGAAAAGGCGGCCTTCGCGGCGGCAACCCAGCTCGTAGGCACCACGCCGTCCAACGCCATCCGCATGTTCATCGCCGCCTTCAATCGCTGCGGCACCTTTCCGTTTGACATCTCGCCCAACGGGGCCTTTGGCAAAGAGTGTCCTCAACAGCTAGTCGTTGAAGAACGTCCCCAATGACTAGTCGTCGGGAGGAGGTCGGCATGCTCAATGCGATGATTTGGGCGCTTGCCTGTTTTGGCGTCGTCGCTGCCGATATTGCCCTGAGCGTGGTTTTGTTTTCCGCTCTGGGCGTCGCGTCAGTGTTCATGGGTTTTTCGATCGATGACCTCGACATTCAATTGCTTCAGGCTGCCGCGCAGATGGCGTCGTTTTTGATGGCGCTGCTGTGGTGGCGTTATCTGTGGCCGCGTTCGTTTATGGCACGCCGGCAAAGCGAGCACCCGCTCGGCGGGGGAGCGCGTGGGGCGTGGAAACGCATCGCCTGCGTTATCGTGATTGGTCTTGCCCTGCAGGTGGTCGTTGGTTACGTGACCGACGCCGCGCTGTCGCTGTTGCCCGAGGCCGCGGCCGACTACAGCGAGCTTGTCGAGGAAACAGGCATGGGCGACACCAGCTATCTCGCCGTCCTGACTACGGTGCTCGGCGCCCCATTTTGTGAAGAGCTGCTGGTGCGCGGCATTATTTTTGAGTTTTCGCTCCGAGCATTTAACCCGCAGTGCCGTCCGCTCTGGAAGCGCCGGCGTCGTGCGAGCGCGCAGGACGGCGCCATGGTGCCCTGGGCGGCCCCAAGTACGTGGGGTATTGCCGCGGCGATTGTGCTGCAGGCGGCAATCTTCGGTTTTATGCACATGAATTGGGTGCAGGGTTGCTACGCGGGTGCCGCCGGCCTCATCTTTGGTTGGGTGCTCGTGACGACCGGAAAGCTCCGCTACACGATCCTGCTGCACTTTGCCTTTAATGCCGGGTCGTATCTCATAGGGCTGCTGTGGTTTGTGAACACGCCGTTCGACGTGGCAATTACGGTCGCGATCGCCGGCGTGATCCTGGTGGAGGCAATGCGCTCGCTGCGCCAAGCGTGCCAGCAGAGCGCTGTGAGCACATCTACCGCATTCCCGCACTAATTGCGGCGTCCGCCGCCGTTGGCGCCCTGACGTCCCTGGGCCGCGCGGTTGCGTCCGGCAGTGTTCTGCGCGCGCGACATGCCACCGTGGCCCTTGCTGCCTTTGGGTCCCTTGCCGGCGGCGCCACCGTGGGCCTTGCCGCCCTTCTTGCCGGTGCCATGGCCACCGCCAGCAGTCGTCTCGCCCGGACGCGGGGGCACGGGACGAATCAGGCAATGCTTGGTGTAGCCAATCAGATCGCGGCGGCCGGCTTTTTCCAACGCCTCACGCACGAGCTTGTAGTTCTCGGGCTT
>USIL01000171.1:0-3816 GCA_900554655.1 uncultured Collinsella sp. | reverse complement strand
CGGCATAGACCTTCTGGTCATGCCGCCCTCTTTGAATGACAAGTTGTCGCTCTGGGACCCGCGCAGCGTCGACCGGTCCGCCGTTCGTTAGAACGGCGGAACCTACAAATCCCCTCCGGCGCCCAGCAGTTTGCGCATGACTTGCTCGGGGTTGACCGAGCCATCGCGCGGGGCCAGGGCGGTGATCTTCTTCTGCATCTTGAACTCGTGCAGCTCGTCCTCGAGCTGGCGCACGCGGGCACGGAGTTTTTCGTTCTCGTGCTCGCGCTCCTCGGCACGCTCCTTCATATCGAGGATGCGCACCACGCCGGCAAGGTTGATGCCCTCGTCGGTGAGCTGGTTGATGAGCTCCAGGCGCTCGATATCGGCACGCGAATACAGGCGCGTGTTGCCGCCCGAGCGCTGGGGGTTCACCAGGCCCTTGGACTCGTAGACGCGCAGAGTCTGCGGATGCATGCCGGTCAGCTCGGCCGCCACGCTGATCATGTACAGCGGTTTGTTCCTATTGTCCTCGGCCATGCTACCTGACCCCTTTCCGTCTCGTTATCGTCCATCATAAGCCTGTGGACAGGCGCGTGCGCCACGACCGCCCTAGTACGTCGCCTTGTAACGGTTGACCTTCTCGCGATAGTCGCGCGTGTCGGCCTCGCGCAGCTTGGTCATGGCATCGCGCTCGTCATCGGACAGGCTCGTGGGAACCTGCACCTTGATCTCGACAAGCAGTGCACCGGTGCGCCCGCGATGCTTAACGTCGGGCGCACCCATCTCCTTAAAGCGGAACTTCTTGCCCGTCTGGGTGCCCGCCGGCACCTTCAGACGAACCGTCGCCCCGCCGGGCGTGGGCACGTCCACCGTGCAGCCGAGCGCCGCCTCGTAGACCGAGACCGGTACCTCCATGGTCACGTCGGCACCCTTACGCTTAAACAGCGGATGTTCCTCCACGTGCGTGGTCACGACCAGATCGCCGCGCTCGCCGCCGGCAACGCCATACTCGCCGCGACGCTTGTAGCGCAATTTGCCGCCGTCGACCGCACCCGCGGGCACCGAGACCGTAATGGTCTGCTGCTCGCCCGTCGAGGGAATGCGATAGGTAACCTTGTGCGTCACGCCGCGAAACGCGTCCTCAGCCGAAACATCGACGGTCAGCGACAGGTCGCCGCCCTTGCGAGCACGGCTGCGGCCCGCGCCGGCATTACCCGCAGCCCCGGCAAAGCCCGAGCCCCAATCGCTGCCCCAGGCGCCGTTGCCGCTAAAGATGCTGTCGAAGATATCGCCCCAGCCGCTGGCGCCCGCGCCGGCACCGTAGCC
The DNA here is from genome assembly GCA_900554655.1 of uncultured Collinsella sp. Classification (GTDB taxonomy): domain Bacteria; phylum Actinomycetota; class Coriobacteriia; order Coriobacteriales; family Coriobacteriaceae; genus Collinsella. The sequence continues at coordinate 2,508 of USIL01000171.1, read as the reverse complement.
GCCACCATACGCGCCGCCCGCGCCCGGCATGCCGCCAAACATGAGCATCTGGTCGTACTCTTTGCGCTTCTTCTCGTCCGAAAGCGTTTCGTAGGCCTCGCTGATCTCCTTGAACTTGGCCTCGTCGCCGCCGGCATCGGGGTGATATTTTTGCGCGAGCTTGCGAAACGCGCTCTTGATCTCTTTGTCGGAGGCGCTCTTGGATACGCCCAGGATGTCATAGAAGGTTTTGCCTGCAGCCATCGTAGCTCCTCTCCTGTTACGTCCGCCGTCCATGCAGACGACGGCCCATGCTTTCATATGGCACTAGGCCAGAAAGGGCCCCGGGTGTTGCCCCGGGGCCCTTCTCAATTACTCCTCGGTGCTCTCGGCCGTATCGGCCGCAGCATCCTCGGGCGCCGCTTCGGGCTCCGGTGCGGGGCGCTTCTCGCCACCGTAGGTCACCGTCACCATCGCGGAACGCAGGATGCGATCCGCCATGCGGTAGCCCTTCTGGTACACATCGTTGACGGTCTCGTCGTACTGCGATGCGTCCTCGACGCGACCCACAGCCTGGTGCTCGAGCGGATCGAACGCCTCGCCCTTGGGGTCGATGGGCTCAACGCCCTCGTGCGCAAACACGTCGAGCAGCTTGGCATGTACCGCGTCAACGCCATCGACGAACTGCTTAAAGTCGTCGGAAAGCTCTTGACTGCGGGCATGGCCGATCGCGCGCTCGATATCGTCGATCACCGGCAACAGCGCGGTGACAAGCTTCTCGGTCGCGCGCTCGCGCTCGGCGATGCGCTCGTTGGCAGTGCGGCGACGGAAGTTCTCCCAGTCGGCCTGCAGACGAGCGGTGCGCTCGGTAGCGTCCTTTGCCTTGTCCTCGGCGGCCTTCTGAGCCTCTGCCGCAGCATCGAGCTCATTGCGCACGTCGGCAAGCTCTTTCTGAGCCTGCTCGAACTTGAGCTTAAAGTCGTTGTCGGCGGCTTCCTCACCGGCGCGGATAGCGGCTTCCACCATCTCGTCCTCGGTCATCGTCGCCTCCTTGTTGGAATCCTCTACCTGGTTCTCGGCAGCCTCGGCGGCCGGGGCCTCGTTGGCCTCGGTATCGTCGACGGCCTCTACGGGAATCTTCACGTCCTTCTCCTCAGAGTCAACGGGGGCGGTGCCAACGGCGGCCGCCTCCGTGCGAGCTTTACGGGCGGACATGATTACTTGTCCTCGTCGTCCACAACCTCGTAGTCGGCGTCGACGACGTCATCGTCGGCAGGCTGGGCGCCGGCGGCACCGTCGGTCTGCTGCTGAGCGTCGGCGTAGACAACCTGGGCCAGCTCGTAGGCCACGGACTGCAGGGACTCGCCGGCGGCCTTGATGGCCTCGACGTCAGAGCCCTCGAGCGCCTTCTTGGCGTCGGCGATAGCGGCCTCGGCCTTGGACTTCACGTCGGCGGAAACCTTGTCGCCCAGCTCGTTGAGGGTCTGCTCGGTGGAGTAGCACAGGCTGTCGGTCTGGTTGCGGACCTCGACCTCTTCCTTCTGCTTCTTGTCCTCCTCGGCATGAGCCTCGGCGTCCTTGACCATACGATCGACTTCGTCGTCGGACAGGGCGGTGGAGCCGGAAATGGTGATCTGCTGCTCCTTGCCGGTGCCCTTGTCCTTAGCGGAGACCTTGACGATGCCGTTGGCGTCGATGTCGAAGGTGACCTCGATCTGCGGCACGCCGCGGCGGGCAGCCGGGATACCGGTCAGCTGGAACTTACCGAGCGACTTGTTGTCGCGGGCAAGCTCGCGCTCGCCCTGGAGCACGTTGATCTCGACGCTGGTCTGGTTGTCGGCAGCGGTGGAGTAGACCTCGGTCTTGGAGGTCGGGATCGTGGTGTTGCGGTCGATCATCTTGGTCATGATGCCGCCCATGGTCTCGACGCCCAGCGACAGCGGGGTAACGTCGAGCAACAGGATGCCCTCGACGTCGCCGGTGAGCACGCCGCCCTGGACGGCAGCGCCGTCGGCAACGACCTCGTCGGGGTTCACGGACATGTTGGGCTGCTTGCCGGTCATGGTCTTGACGAGCTCCTGGACGGCGGGCATACGGGTGGAGCCGCCGACGAGGATGACCTCGGTCAGATCGGAGAGCTTAAGCTTGGCGTCGCGCAGGGCATTGGTAACAGGCTGCTTGCAGCGCTCGAGCAGGTCGCGGGTGATCTTCTCGAACTCGGCGCGGGTCAACGTGTAGTTGAGGTGCAGCGGGCCGGACTGGTTCATGGTGATGAACGGCAGGTTGATGGTCGTCTGCTGGGCGGCAGAGAGCTCCTTCTTGGCGTTCTCGGCGGCCTCCTTCAGACGCTGCAGGGCCATGGGGTCCTGACGCAGGTCGACGCCGTTCTCCTGCTGGAACTTGTCGGCCATCCAGTCGATGACGCGCTGATCCCAGTCGTCGCCGCCCAAGTGGTTATCGCCGTTGGTAGCGAGAACCTCGAAGACGCCGTCGGCGAGGTCGAGCAGGGACACGTCGAAGGTGCCGCCG
>USIL01000170.1:0-3826 GCA_900554655.1 uncultured Collinsella sp. | reverse complement strand
TGCCGCCGATGAGCTGGGGGTCGAGCGCGTGACGACGGCACGCGAGCTGACGGTCGACGAGATTGCGGCGCTATGTGCCACGGGCGTGCCCATCGAGGTATTCTGCCACGGTGCGATTTGCATCGGCTATTCGGGGGCGTGCGAGTTCTCGGCCCTGCGGCGTGGACGATCGGCGATGCGCGGCGACTGCACACAGCCGTGCCGTCTGGCGTACGACCTAGTGGACGAGGCGGGACAGAGCGTTGTCGCCGTCGAGGGGGATCGCCTGCTGTGTCCGCGCGACTATCTGGGTATTGCGCATCTGCCCGAGCTTGTAGATGCCGGCGTGGCGTCGCTCAAGATCGAGGGGCGCATGAAGAACCCCGATTACGTATTCAACGTGGTGCGGGTTTGGCGCCGGGCGCTCGATATGCTGCGCGACGGCGCGTGGGACCCCGGTGCCGTGGAAGAGCTTGAGCGCGAGCTGGGAAGGTCGTTTAACCGTGGGTTTACCGATGCGTACCTGCGAGGGCGTTCGGGTGCCGAGCTGATGAGCTTTGAGCGTGCAATTAACCAGGGCGTGCGCGTGGGGCGCTTGGTCGCTGTGGGCCACGAAGAGGTGACCGTTGAGCTCGATGCCGCCGTGGCGGCGGGTGACACGCTCGAGATTCGGTTCTATCCGGGCGTCGACGCGCGCCCCGATGTGCCCAAGCGCTGGCCGCAGGTGCCCTGCCCGGTGGATGCCGCAGCGGGGAAGCGCGTCGTCGTGCATTGCAAGCGTAAGGTGGACACGGGCTGCGAGGTATACCTGATTCGCAGCGCCGGCGTGTTGGATCAGACGGCGGCGGTGTTGGAGCGCATGCGGGCCGAGGCGGATGCGATTGCGCCCGTTGCACGTGCCGTTGAGGCACTGCCCTTTGAGGACGTTGCGGTGGATGGCGGTGCGTCGACGGAGTTGGTGGAGTGCGCGGTTCCCACTCGCATGGTTTTTGCTTGGCAGCTGATGGATGCCGACCCGCGCGGAGAACTCGATTTGTCCGACGCCGTTGTGGTGCTTGACGAGGTGTGCCGCACGGGTGACGCTGACCGGACCTGCTCACTGATGCAGCGTGCCGGGCGCGTCGTCTGCCGCAACCTAGGACAGGTGGTGATCGCTCGCGAGCTGGGCGTGACGTTTGACGTGGCGGCGCCGGTGTTCTGCGCGAATCGGGCCACGCTTACCTGGCTGTGCGGACTTGGTGCGGGGCGGGTGTACTTGCCGGCCGAGTTGCTCGGCAATGATGCGGAGCGTATTGCCGAACTGGCTGCTGAGCCCGGCGTCTTGGGTCCGGTCGACGCCGACCGTCCCGAGCTTATGGTGTGCGAGCACTGCCTGCTGACCGCCGAGGGCGTCTGCGCCACCGATGCGACGGGACAGGTTCGTTGCCGCGACTGCTTGCGTCGTCGGCAGGCACGCTATCTGGTCGAGCGTGACGGTACACGTCTGCCGGTCGCCGTTGACGCGTGCGGCAGGACGAGGATTTTCCTGTCGTAGGTGCTGCGTCGCGTCAGTTTGTTATCATATGAGAGTTTATGGACTTCCAGCACCGCCGTATCCGGTGAGGGTGCTATAGCAAAAGGAGGATACCCAATGCTGTCTGTTGACGAGCAAATGCGTATCATCACCTCGGGTGCAGCGCAGATCGTCCCCGAGGCCGACCTTCGCAAGAAGCTTGAGAAGGGCGAGCCCCTCAACATCAAGCTCGGCGTCGATCCCACCAGCCCCGACCTGCACCTGGGCCATGCCGTGCCCCTGCGCAAGATGCGTCAGTTCCAGGACCTGGGCCACAACGTCACCCTCATCATCGGCAACGGCACCGCGCTGATCGGCGACCCCTCGGGCAAGAACTCCACGCGTCCGCAGCTTTCGCAGGAGCAGATCGAGGCCAACGCCGAGACCTACGTGAGCCAGGCCATGAAGATTCTGGACCCCGAGAAGACCACCATCGTGCACAACGGCGACTGGATCCTTTCGATGGACCTGGCCGGCCTGCTGCAGGTGTGCTCCAAGTTCACCGTCGCTCGCATCCTTGAGCGCGACGACTTTACCAAGCGCTACCAGTCCCAGACGCCGATCGCCCTGCACGAGTTCCTGTACCCCGTGATGCAGGCCTTCGACTCCGTTCAGATCAAGGCCGACGTCGAGATGGGCGGCACCGACCAGCTCTTCAACCTGCTCGCCGGCCGCGAGCTCATGGAGAAGATGGGCATGGAGCCGCAGATTGCGCTCACCATGCCGCTGCTCGAGGGCACCGACGGCGTGCGCAAGATGTCCAAGTCCTATGGCAACTACATCGGCCTGACCGATGCTCCCAAGGATATGTTCGGCAAGACCATGTCCATCCCCGACGAGATGATCGGCGAGTACTATCGTCTGGCCAGCTCGCTCGCCCCGGCCGAGGTCGACAAGATCGACGCCGCCCTGGCCGACGGTTCTGCCGACCCCTACGAGCTCAAGCGCGCTCTGGGTCGCGACCTGTGCGACACCTACCACGGCGCCGGCGCCGGCGACGAGGCCCAGGCCGAGTTCGACCGTGTGTTCAAGGAGGGCCAGCTTGCCGACTTCCCCGAGAAGCACGTTGAGCTGACCGTCAACGACGAGGGCCAGATTTACCTCGCCGGCCTGCTCAAGGACCTGGGCCTTTCGGCCAGCGCCGGTCAGGCCCGCCGCGACATCGACGGCGGCGGCGTCAAGATCAACGGCAAGGCTGTGGCTCCCAAGAGCTACAACATCGATCCGAGCGCCCTCAAACTGGGCGACACCCTCTCCGTGGGCAAGCGCAAGGGCTTTAAGTTGGTCTAACGAGCGAGTTGACCTCACAAGTGCAATAAGGCCGCAGCCGGGAATCCCGACTGCGGCCTTTTTGGTTACGACGATCCCTTGGGGACGGAGGGATCATTTGGCGGTGCCGTTAAGCGGAAGGGGTGTTAGCGGGACTTTCTTTTGGGCATACAATGGCTATTGGCTTGCTGCGGTGAAGGCCCGTCCGCCCCGCAGTTATTTCTACGGTTAAAGGAGTATGTATGTCCGTTGAGGTCATGAGGTCTGTGATCGACGCTGCCGAGGGCCGCGTGCCCGTCGACACGCTGTTTGCCAATGCGCACATTGTCGACGTGTACGGTCAGCGCGTGGCGCCCGGTAGCGTTGCCGTCAAGGACGGTGTGATCGTCGGCGTGCTCTACGATGGTCGCGACGATACCGCCGGTACCTACGAGGCTGCCGAGGTTATCGACTGCCAGGGTTGCTATCTTGCCCCCGGTTTTATTGACGGACACTTGCATATCGAGTCCTCGAACATCCGCCCCGCCGAGTATGCTCGCATGGCCGCGACGCGCGGTACTACCACCGCCATTGCCGACAGTCACGAGATCGCCAATGTTGCCGGTCTCGACGGCCTGCGCTTTATGATTGAGGACGGTCGTCGCGCGCCCATCTCCATCAAGTACATGATGCCTTCGTGCGTGCCCGCACTGCCCGATGAGCAGGCCGGTGCCGTCATCACCGCTGCCGATATGCAGGCGTTTTTTGCCGAGCATCCAGGCGATGTCTTTGGTCTGGGCGAAATGATGAACCTGCCGGGCGTCTTTATGGCCGATCCCGAGACCTGCGCCCGCATCGATGCTGCCAACCAGACGCCGTCCAAGCAGGTTGACGGCCACGCGCCGCTCGTTGCCGGTAAGGACCTCAACGCCTATGCCGCAGCGGGCATTATCGCCGACCACGAGTCGACGATTCCCGAGGAGGCGCTCGATAAACTGTCCCGCGGCATGTATGTGATGCTGCGTGAGGGCACGTGCAGCCACGATC
>USIL01000169.1:0-3827 GCA_900554655.1 uncultured Collinsella sp. | reverse complement strand
GTTTGAGCGGCAGCAGGGCAGCGGCTCGTGCGTCGCCACGGCGCTCGAGGGCGTGGGCGATGAGCCAGTCGGCGAACTCGGGGTTCTTGGGCAGTGCCGGTCCGTGTAGGTACGTGCCGATGACGCCCTTGTAGATGAGGCCCTCAAAGCCATCGTCGCCGTTGTTGCCGGTGCCCGTGACAACGGACGTTCCGAGCGGCGTGGCCTCTGCATCGAGCAGGGTGCGGCCGCCGTGGTTCTCAAATCCCACAAAGGGCTCGGGTGCCAGGTCGGTCTTGACGGCGACGTTGCCGATCAGGCGGTCGGAGCCGCGCACAGTCTCGGCGGCAATGACGCCCAGGCCCTCGATGCGATTCTCGCCCATATAGTACGAACGGCCGAGCAGCTGATAGCTGCCGCAGATAGCAAGCAGCGATCCGCCATCCTCAACATAGGCCGCGACCTTGTCTTTTTGAGCGAACAGCTCGTGTGCCACGGCCAGCTGGTCGCGGTCGGAGCCACCGCCCATCATGACGATGTCGGCGTCGGTGAGATCGAGCGTCTCGCCCATGCGGACCTCGTCCACGCGCGCGGGAATGCCGCGCCAGGCGCAGCGGCGCTCGAGGGCAATGACGTTGCCGCCGTCGCCATAGAGGTTGAGGGCATCGGGATACAGGTAGACGATGCGCAGCGGGCGCGAAAGCTCGACCGGCGCAATATCGGTGGGGACAGCGCTGCCATCGGCGCGCGTTGCGGCGTGGGAGGCGACCGAGCTCGCATCGGTGTCCTTAAGCTCGTCGAGCTCCTTGACCAGCGGCGGGAAGGCCGTGTAGTTGGCGACGGCGTAGAAAGTATCGACAGCCTCCTCGTCTGCCACGGCGCCGATCGCCTGCTCGATATTCGAGATGATGCCGGCGTCGATGCCGGCGTACTTCAGGCGTACCTGCATATCGTGCGCGCGCGTACCTCCGACAAAGGCGACAAGCCCTGGGGTATCAGCGATGCGCTCGAAGTCAACGTCGTAGATCCACGAGACATCGTGGCCGTCGGCGTCGTTGTCGTTCAGGAAGAAGGCGCAGAGCCTGCCGCCTGCCGTTTTAATGGACTGGATCTGGCGATCGAAGCCCACGGGATTTTTGGCCAGGTTTGCCTCGACGGTACGGCCGGCGATCTCCCAGCGGCCCATGCGTCCGCCGGCGGGGACGTAGGCATCGAGCGTGGGCTGCAGATGCGCCGAGTCCACGCCCAATTCGTGCGCCGCAAAGAAGGCGGCGGCAACGTTATAGACCATGTATAGGCCGTTGTAGCGCGTGGTGATGTGCGTGGCGGGCGCTTTGGCCTCGGGTCCAAAGGTCAGGTCAAAGCCGTAGCCGTTGCAGGTGAGCTCAACGTCCGTCACACGACGGAGCAGCGCGGGACGACTCCAGCCGCACGAAGGACAATGATAAGCGCCGAGCTGGCCGTACTGCACATAGTCGTACTCCAGCGGCGCGTTGCACTGCGAGCAAAAACGCGAGTCGCTAATGCGATCGGACTCGGTGCCCGTGGCACCGTCGATGCCAAAGGCGATGCTCGTGTTGGGGACGCGTGCGGCGATCGAGGCGCACAGCGGATCGTCGGCGTTATAGATGAGCGTCGTTGCCGGCGAAAGCTCCAGCGCGTGGGCGATGACGCCCTGGGTGTGATCGATCTCGCCATAGCGATCCAGCTGGTCGCGGAACAGGTTGAGCAGAACAAAGTACGTCGGCTTGAGCTTGGGCAGGACGCGCACGGTGTAGAGCTCATCGCATTCAAAAACGCCCACGCGCTTGCCGCCGGACCGCTTGAGGCCATTGCGCGCCTCGAGCAACGCGCCCACCACGCCCGGCTCCATGTTGTTGCCAGCGCGGTTGCATACCACGGTGGCGCCGCTGGCGGCAACGGCGTCGGCGATGAGGTTGGAGGTGGTGGTCTTACCGTTGGTACCGGTGATCACCACGCTGCAGTCGACAAAACTCGCGAGGTCGCTCAGCAGCTCGGGGTCGATCTTCATGGCGATGCGGCCGGGGAGTACGCCGCCCTGGCGCTTAAGGATGGAGCGCAGCCCCCAGCGGGCGATATCGCTCGAGGTGCAGGCGAGAGATGAGCGGAAGTTCATGAAGCCGTTCCTAACGTGAATGACATGGTCGTGGCGTTTGCGTCGTTAAAAGCCATAACGGCGCGCAAATTCCTGGGCAAGCTGCGATACGTCTTCGCAAGCGCTGGCCCAGGGGGCAAAGTCAGGAGTATCCGAGATGATGCCGTCGGCTTCCCAAACTGCCTGATGCGAAAGGTCCCAGGGGTCGTGCGGTTCGGGCCGGCAAGGAAGGTACGGCGTCTGATACATGGGGTTCAGCAAAAAGAACGCGCCGCCCTCGCAGCGGTTGGCAAACTCGCGCAGCGCGCGTGTCGCCGGGCGCATCTTGTTCGTTTTGAACAGCAGGATCGTGCGGGCGAGTAGGTACCAGGGGGAGTTCTCGAGGGCATCGGCCCCCATCTGCTCCTCGAGCTGGTGGGCCAGGGCAAAAAAGCCGTCTTCGTCTTCCAGACGAGCGAGGGCGAGCAGCACGGTGCCTGCAGCTCGGGTGGGATAGCCTTCCGCCTTAAGAACACGACGAGAATAGTTGACGGCAGCACGGTAGCGAGCGCTCGCCATGCACAGCTGCGAGATGGCCTCGAGCGTGTGGAGCCACCCGATAAGAGCCGGCTCGCTTACGGTGAGATCGGCCGCAGTCACGCCGTCTGCCAGCACCTTGTTGGCCCAGTAGTGCGGAGCCTCCATGTCGAATCCGGGCACGCTTTGCTGCAGGTAATCGGCTGTGGTCGCCTCGAGCTTCATCAAGTCGCCCAGGCAGGCGTCGACGGGCGTGTCCGCCAAAATGATGGCGAGCAGCTGGGCATCGAGGATATACGCATCGGCGCGGACGATCTTGAGCAGCTCATCGCGCATATCGTCAAACAGGCGGTTGCGCGTCTGCTCAAACTCCTCGTCGCTGCCCATGTCTTCGATGCGATGGAGCTCGTCGAGCAGGTGGCGGTGGACGCCGGCATAGGACAGCAGCGCCTGGGCATGCTCGGTCTGCGCATACTTATGAGGGTTGACGCTCACATCGTTATGGACAAGCTCGCGTGCTGCATCGGTGAGTTTGGGGTGCGACGCAACGTAGGCGCGCTCCAAGTAGGCGGGGATGTAGACGCTCGGATCCATTAGAGGTCTCCTCCCTTAAACGGTAAGCCCTGCTCGGCCGCCCGCAGTATGCGCTCGTCGATCTGGGAGCGCACGATGTCGTTGGTGGCGACCCAGGCGGCAAAGCTGGCGTTGTCGGGCGCGCCCAGGCCCTCCTGCAGTACCGGCGTCGCCTCGGAGAGTGCAAGGACGAGCTCGTCGGTGGAGCCTGCACCCACGTTGACGCGGGCATAGATGCCATCGGGAAACTCAGTTTGGAAGTAGAGCGCCTCGGCCGCGTGCGGGCACGAGCGCACCAGAATGCGCAGGTAGTGCTCGGCGCCTTCGTAATCCAGTTCGCGCCAGGCAGCGCTCATCAGCGCGATGAGCGTCCACGGGTCCAGGTCGCGCTCCACGTCCTTGGGACGGCGGCGCAGCGGCGTGTTGGCAAGATAGGGCACGGAGTGGGCAGAGCGAAAACGCTTGAGCTCCTCGGCGGGGAATTCGAGCTTTGCCATGGCGAGCATCGCCGTGTGGCGGACGCCGGCGGGATCGTTGGGCGCAAAGTCCAAGCTGCGATTCGCGGCATCCAGTGACATGCGGTAGCGGCCGCTAATGAGGGCGCGCGATGCCAAGGCGGCAAGCCAGCGCAGGTAGGGACGGC
>USIL01000168.1:0-3832 GCA_900554655.1 uncultured Collinsella sp. | reverse complement strand
CGGCACGCCCGAGCAGGCGCTCGACGCCAGTTCCATCGCGCTGAGTAACCTGCTGGGCCTCGTTTGTGACCCCGTCGGTGGCCTCGTGGAGGTGCCCTGCCAAAACCGCAACGCCATCGGCGTGGCAGCGGCCTTTAGCTCGGCACAACTCGCCCTCGCAGGCATTAAGAGCTTGGTGCCGTTTGACCAGATGGCACATGTCATGCTCTCGGTGGGCCACGCGTTGCCAGCCACGCTGCGCGAGACGGCAAAGGGCGGCATCGCGCAGGCTCCGGCCGCACTTTCGGCCTGTGCAAAATGCGGCGTGTGCGGATAGCGACAAAGAACGACTCAAAGGTGGGACAAATGTCCCACCTCTTTTGAATGCCACCGTTTCCGTACCACAAACAGCAGGGCAATCGCTATAATGCAAGCCCAGTAAAAACACGATGAACCGCAAGGCGAAAATCGAAGGATATGCATACGATGTCGCAAAACGATCGAACTCAACTGATTCCCGATCCGCAGCAGCCGAGCAGGCACGCCGGCGGCGTTCAGTCGCCGCGTCCTATCGCGCCGAGCCACGGTCAGCAGCGTGGTGCGGCAAACGCTTCTCAACGCCCGAACCAACAGCGACAGCAGCGTCAACAACGTCAGCAGCACCAGGCAAACGGCAATGCGCCCAAGCAGCCCCCCACGCACGCTCGAGGCGATCGCGGCCCCGCGCGCAAGTCCGCCGGCAACAATAAGTCGGGCAAAAAGACGACGCTCTTTGTCGTCCTGGGTCTTATCGTCATTGTCTATATCGTAGGCATCGTAGCGTTTTCGCAGCTAGCATACCCCAACACCACCATTGCCGGCGTCGACGCCTCGTTCTCCAACGCTTCGTCTGCCGCCACCAAGGTCAACTCGGCATGGAAGCACTATAAGCTCACCGTGACAGGCGATGACTTTAACTGGACCTATCAGCCCGAGTCCGATGAGCCCATCGTCGACGGTGAAGCTGCCGCAAAAGAGATTATCAGCCACAACGAAGCCTTTGTATGGCCGGTCCGCCTTGTGGAATCCTTAAGCGGCAAGACCAAAACAACCGCTACCTCCAACGAAGTCGATCTTGATCAAGACGTCGACCTGTCCATGCTCTCCGACACCTTTGACCAAAAGAAGTTTGAGAAGGATCTGGACGCCGCCATCGACGAGTTTAACGAGGGCCGTTCGGGCACGTTCGAGGCAAATAGCTCCTATGACGAGCAGGCCGGCAAGTTTACCGTCGAGAAGGCGCGCTCCAACGAAAAACTCAACCGCGAGCATGTCATTAAATATGCCGAGCTCGAGCTTGCCTCGCTGGCTGAGACCGTAGATCTTTCCAAGCTCGGCAACGATGCCTATGAGCCGCTCAATGGAACGCTGACCGATGATCAGATTCAGGCCGCATGCGATGCCGCCAACAACTTCCTGGGCGTCAACGTGACCCTCAAGCTCAACGGCGAGGATGCTGGCAAGGTTGATGGCAGCTCCGTATTGCAGTGGATCAGCTTTGCCGATCCGGCCAACCCAACGCTCGATACGACGCAGATCAGCAGCTGGGCAGCCGAGCTCGCTAACGGCTTTAATACCGTGGGCTCCACTCGCTGGTGGACGCGCGCCGATAGCAAGCAGTGCGCCGTCGAAGGCGGTGACTTTGGTTGGTCCATCGACAGCAGCTCGCTCGCCAAGCAGGTCGAGGACGCCATTAACAACAAGCAGACTGGCGAAATCGAGATCAAGTACTCCCAGAAGGCCGACACCTTTACCGCAAAGGGAGAGCCCGACTGGAAGGCGTATATCGACGTCGACTTGTCCGAACAGCACGCGCGCTACTATGACGAGAGCGGAAATATCGTTTGGGAGGCCAACTTTATCTCGGGCAAGCCGGGCGAGGACGCCACGCCCGAGGGCGTCTGGCAGATCAACAGCAACGACGGCGGCAGCACCCTGATCGGAGCCAAGGACCCCGAGACCGGCAAGCCCAAATACGAGAGTCCGGTGAGCTACTGGATGCCGTTTGAGGGCAACATGATCGGCTTCCATGATGCCACCTGGCAAAACGACAAGAGCTTCGATAACGCCGAGTCGTACAAGTGGTGCGGCAGCCACGGTTGCATCAACCTGCGCCTGGCAGACGCCAAGGCACTTCACGACTGCATCAAAGTCGGCCTGTGCGTGGTTGTCCACTCGTAGTGCAACGCGCGCATTCCTACAACGTGGAACCGCTGCGACCAATCTAACAGTTCCGAAAGAAACCGTCCCATGCGCCCGCCCCAACCGGTGGGCGCATATAATTATCGAGGTTCTTTCTATAAAGGAGACGCTATGCCGAATGTCCCCACGATCACCCCGGGCCCAGATGATACCGAGCGCACACCCGAAGGTGCCACCGAAACGATTCCTCTGATTACAAACGTACATGCCGAAAAGCAGAGCAGACGCACGAACGATACGGCCGAGATTTCCGATGAAGAGGCATATGCCAAGCTCAAGGCAAAACGTGCCGAACGTCGACGCAAAAAGCTGATTCGACGCGGTATTGCCGCCGGCGTCGTGGGTGCCATCGCGCTCATTGCCATTGTCGCAACCCTTGTTATCAATGCGCAGCCACAGGGCGCTAGCGGTCCTGTAACCGACATGGTGACCGAAGGCACGTTTACCACAACGGTCGAGGCAAAAGGCCAGCTCAAACCCATTTCGTCCTCAGTGGTCTCCCCTTCTGTCGACGGCACGGTCGATTCTATCAACGTGCAGGCAGGCCAATCCGTCAACGAGGGCGACGTGCTTATGACCATTAAAAACGACGAGCTCGACCGCAACGTTGACGAGGCGCAGCGTGCAGTTGCAGCCGCCCAGGAAGACATCACCAACGCACAGAAAGCCGCCGCTGCCGCGCAGGCCACCCCAACGACGGACGTCGATGGAGCTTCCGCAGCGGCTGGCATGTCCGACGCATCAGCGGACACGAACGCCGTATCGGCCGCGCAGCGCAGCCTCGCATCGGCCCAGGCAAACCTCGATCAGGCGAACGCCAAGGCCGCCAGCCGTACGGTCACGGCCCCGAGCTCGGGCAGCATCGTGGAGCTCAACGCCAAGGTTGGCGCCACGGTAACAGGCGGCATGATCATGGGCGAAAGCGATACGAGCGGCGGCAAGCAGTGCATGCAGATCGCCGACCTATCCAAGATGAAGGTGACCGTGCAGGTGGGCGAAAAGGACATCGCCAAGATCGCCGTGGGCCAGAGCGCCAACGTTACCTATCCCGCGTTTCCCGATATCATAAGCCAGGGCACCGTCACGGCTATCGCGTCGGTGGCAAACTCCGACGCCGCCAACGGCGGCGGCAGCAACGTGACCTTTAACGTCGACATCCTCATCGAAGCGCCCGACGCGCGCCTGAAGCCGGGCATGACGGCCGAGGTATCGGTGGTGACCGAGCAACTCGACGACGTGGTTATGGTGCCGACGATGGCGCTCATGACCGAAGACGGCGAACACTATTACGTCAATCTGGCCACAGATGACGAAGGCAAGGAGACACGCCGCGTTAAGGTGACCGTTGTGACGCAAAACGACAACGACGCCGTAGTCGGAAAGACGCAGGTCAAGCGTGACGACCAGGGCAACGAGATCAACCCCAACGTGACGGTTACCAAGCTGCGCGATGGCGACACGCTCGTCATGGACACCGGAGCGGACGCAACGGCTGACGGCGGCTACAGCGCGGATTCGGGCAGTATGTCTGCCGATGAGGACATGTAATGCGTCCCGTTATCGACATCCGCAACGTGCACCGCATCTTTGAGAGCGAGGCGGGTTGCGCCCA
>USIL01000167.1:0-3836 GCA_900554655.1 uncultured Collinsella sp. | reverse complement strand
ACGCCACCAGACCGCCCGCAATCACAACCTGAAACTGCGCCGCCATAATCAGCAGCAGCAATGCCGACACCAGCAGCACGCCCGTCATATCGCTCGTTGCATCGATTGCCTGGGGACGGCGATAGTACAGGAGAGGACGCACAAAATAGCCGATCACGCTCGCGCCGACGACGATGCTCTCGTAGATAACGACCTCGTTCGCCGGCACAAACTCGGCCACGCGCACGTCAAAGAGGTACTCGCCGGCCAAAAACGTGAAAAAGAAAAGCGCCAGGCACAGAATCTCCCGTATGCCCCGGCGCAAATATGCGGTTGTGTCTCCCAGGTCCCTCATGGTAACCCCCACCCGCTTAGATGTCCGGAAAACCATTTTAATGGAGAATGGGTCTTAGTATCCACGCAATGCCCGAACTGTTACGCATCCGGCGCAAATGCCCCAACAGCAGTTGCGGTGAAATAGTTCCTGTTTGACCGGCCCGGGCTGTCATTTAGGAACTATTCCACCGCAACATATAAAGGGGACTGGGTTGTTGATATCGGAAAAGGGAGGGAGGTGCCCGGGCCGAGGGAGCAACTCGGGATCGAAGCTCGAGCGTTAGTGCTCGGGCGTCAGGATCACCAGGGCGTCGTGCTCAAAGGAATGCTGAGCCACGCGCACGGTGCCGTCGCCATTGTCGCGAACGGGCAGCTTGGCGATACGCTTGGCCTCCATGTCGAGGGCCGTCGCCGACCAGCCGCGCGCACTATCGAGCTTAAACGTAAGTGCCGTGGTGCGCGGCAGATAGGTGACGACACGCTCGCCAATACGCGCCACACGGATGGACTCGCGCGCGTCATCGAGCAGCTCCTGTGCCGGGATAACGGCGAGAGCGTCGTCGCTAGCCGTGGCACCCAGGCCGGCAAGCACGTGCTCGATGGCGGCAAAATCCCACACGCCCGCAAACTGCAGACACTCCTGCCAGCGGAACGGCATGTCAAAGCCCTCGCCCAGCACCGAACCCTGGCTGCGCGATGTCTGCCAGTTCCAAACGCCGTGGGCGCCGTAGGTCACGCCCGCGCTGGCGCCGGCAAGGATCGAAGACCACACGCTCGCGCGACAGTCCTGCGCGGTAAAACGCCAGTACACGTTGCGCGACGCACCCATCTGCTCGTAGCAGGGCTCGGAGTTGACCATCGGCTTTTTGGGATAGCTGGCGATAAAGTCCTGCGGCAGGTGCCAGGCCTCGGGCTGGCCTTCGTAGTTGTGGCCGGGCTGGAACATATAGAAGTCCAGGCGGTCCAAATACTGCGCGGGAATCGTGCGGTTACCGCGATTGATGTGCATGGTACGCAGGGCCTCGGGCGCGCGCTTCGCAACCTCGTCGAGCGCATCCTCGTAATAGGCAATCGCCTCGTCACCGGCAAAGTCCGTGTCGCCCGTCACCACATAGACGGGATCGAACTCGCCCAGGTTCTCGACGACGCGGGCAACGTGGGCACGGACCTCCTCGCGCGGCATAACCTCGGCACCGCAACGCTCGGCGATCTTAGCGCCCCAGGTACCGGGCACGTAGTTGCACCACATGAGCACGAGCGCCGGACGAATGCCGTGCTCGACGGCAGCGCGGCACATGGCGGCGGCGCGATCCCAATACGCCTGGTTGGGTTGAGACCAATCAAAGCGCACGCCATCCTCGCTGGCATAGGGCCAAATGCCCAGATCGGGGCAGCAGCGATCCCACTGTGGCAGCGTGTTAATCTGCAGCACGTTCATGCCCTGCTCGGCGCGGCGGGTCAGATAGTAGTCCCAGTCGGCCTCGGGGATGCTGGTAAACGCACTCCAGCACGTATCGGCAAACCAAAAGAACGGCTTGCCCTCGCACAAAAAAACGTCCTGACGACCGTTGACGGTCAGTTTTCCCAAACTCATCTGCATGTCCTTTCGCTCGATAAAGGAATTGCGAACCGGCAGAAGCTTTCGCGGTAACCCCTGATGCGAAAGCCCCCGCCGTTTAACAAACCCCTGCGGGCGGACACCACTTGCCCACTCCAGTCTACCTTGCAAGAAGGGCCCCGCCGGGCTTGCGCCTGACGGGGCCCTGTCGTGTAGGTAAGGTCGTATGCGACCGAATGGCTTGGCCTTAGGCCTCCATCTCGGCGAGCTCCTCCTTGGAGAAGCCGGCGACGAAGACGACGGCAGCGGCGATGACAAAGGAGATTGCCATACCGACGATAGCCCAGACGGTGTTCATCTGGCCACCCTGCAGGTAGTTGGTGAAGACCAGGAAGTTGGAGGCACCGCCGGCGAGGTAGTAGGTAACGCCCATGAGGCCGGAGAACACAGCGCCGATGGCACCACCGATGAACATACCGAACATGGTGCGACGGAAGCGCATGAGGATACCGAAGAGCGCGGGCTCGGTGACGCCGCCGGCGATGGCGGAGATGACGTAGCCCAGAGCAAGACCCTTCTCGTCGGGGTTCTTCATCTTGAGGAAGGCACCGAAGGCGCAGCCCCAGACAGCGGCCATAGCGCAGTTGGTGGAAACGAAGACGAAGGGATCGTAGCCGGCGGCGATGATCTGAACCTGAGCGAGCAGGATGACGGGCATGTGCATGCCGCAGACCACGAAGAGCTGCCAGAAGGCGCCGAGGACGGCCATGACGATCAGGATGCCGACGCCACCCATGTCAGCGAGACCGAAGAGGGCGTTAGCGATGAGGCTGCCGATCTCGTTGCCGAGCGGGGCGAGGACGATGAAGGCGATGGGGATGGTAACGATCATGGTGCAGAACGGCGTGAAGACCGTGGAGAGCACGTCGGGCATGACCTTCTTAAAGAACTTCTCGACGAAGTAGAGGACAGGCACCGAAAGGATAATCGGCAGGACGGACTGCTGATAGTTGGCAGCGGCGATCTGAATGCCGTAGACGGAGATGATTCCGCCGCCATCCTGGGTCGCGACACTCACGACGGACGGGGCCATGAGGGCGCCGCCGAGGAGCATGCCCAGAACCGGGGAGGCGCCGAGCTTCTTAGCGGCGGCATAGCCCAGGTAGATGGGGATAAAGGTGAACGTGGCCTCGTACAGGGTGGTGTAGAGGAACGTGTAGGTCGGATCGGTGTCAGAGAGAACGCCGAGCATGGTGGGACCGAGGACCGCAGCGATGGTGCGGAACAGACCGCCGGCCATGAGCAGCGGGATGAGCTGGGTCATGGAGCCCGACAGATAGTCGAGGATGATGTTCGGCAGGTTCTTGAGCTCGAACTTCTCCTTGGGAGCATCGAGGTTCTCGTCGACCGCGGCACCCTGCTTGACGCCGGACATGGCGACGAACTCGGCGAGCACCTTGGGCACGTTCTGGCCGATGATGACCTGGAGCTGGCTGCCGGCGAACTGGCAACCCAGAACACCCTTGACCTTCTTGATCTTCTCCACGTCGGCCTTGTTGTTGTCCTTGAGCGTCAGACGCAGACGCGTCATGCAGTTGGTGGCGACGGAAACATTCTCCGCACCGCCCACGAGCTCGAGGACATCGGTGGCAATCTGCTTGTTATCTACTGCCATGGGACCCCTCCCCATATCATCGTGTGCCTACTCGTTTGGGCGTAGGCACGCCTTTGGCTCGGCAACTATAACCCCTTACGGCCACCGAACCCTTGGATACGCTGTCGTAAA
Organism: uncultured Collinsella sp.; assembly: GCA_900554655.1. Classification (GTDB taxonomy): domain Bacteria; phylum Actinomycetota; class Coriobacteriia; order Coriobacteriales; family Coriobacteriaceae; genus Collinsella. The sequence continues at coordinate 177 of USIL01000167.1, read as the reverse complement.
CAATGTGTTTACTGAACGTTTACGGGCTTTAGTTTACACGGAACGTCTAATTTGTGGCAATTTTGCCGTCTGTAGTCCGGTGAACGGTAGGAAATCGGGGGTGAACGTACTTGAACGGTAAGGGATTGTCTATTTGACGCTCTGCTGCTAAATGCCTATTTACGTGGTCTTTTAATT
>USIL01000166.1:0-3869 GCA_900554655.1 uncultured Collinsella sp. | reverse complement strand
GGACTTGGACAGCGAGCCGGCGAGCTTGCGGAGCGCCTGGCTCATCAGGCGAGCCTGAAGACCGACCGTAGTATCGCCGATTTCTCCCTCGATCTCGGCACGCGGGGTCAGCGCGGCGACGGAGTCGACGACGATGGCATCGATGGCGCCGGAACGCACGAGCATGTCAACAATCTCGAGCGCCTGCTCACCCGTATCGGGCTGGGAAATCAGCACCTCGTCGATATCCACGCCGATGCGCGCGGCATACGTGGGATCAAGCGCGTGCTCGGCATCGATAAATGCCACAACGCCACCCATTGCCTGGGCCTCGGCCAGGATCTCGAGCGAAAGCGTCGTCTTACCGGAGGACTCAGGACCGTAAATCTCGACGATACGGCCGCGCGGCACGCCGCCGATACCCAGCGCGGCATCGAGGGCCAGGGCGCCCGTGGGAATGGCCTCGACCTCGAGCTCGGGACCCCCGTCGCCGTACCTCATGATGGAACCCTGGCCGAATTTCTTCTCGATCTCGGCCTTGGTGGTGGCGATCATCTCATCGCGCTCTTTACCCGTCGTGCGAGCATGAACGGTACGTACGGGACCTGAATTCTTGGCCATGAATAGCCCTCCTCTTAACAAACTGCATCGATAATAAACGAACGGCTGTTCGTGGTCAACCGTTCAGGCCAATCATATGCAGGCGGTCTTTCCAAAACCCAACCAAACGCCGACCAAACACTGACCAAATGCTTGACCACAAAGGACCAAATATGAACAAGGCAGGCAAAAATACATCTACAACCAGCACAAACGCCAAATGAGCCTAAGGTCCCTATCTCCACAATTAAGGGGCTCGGAGGCCCCTTAAAACACGTCTATTCCATAGAGTTGAGCACAAGGGCAATGCGACCCAATGCCTCCGTGACCGCATGGGCACGAACACACGAACGGTCACCCTCATAGTGGCAGCGCACAGAGTCCACGACCGGCACGCCCCCATCGGCGGAACGATGCGACCAGCCAATATAGAAAGTGCCCGCCGGATCGTCCTCAGTGCCACCGCCGGGGCCGGCATAACCCGTTGCGCTCACTGCAATATCGCTCTGGTACAGCTCCAGCGAACCCACCGCCATCTCGCGCGCGGTCTGATGCGACACCGCGGTATAGCGGTCGAGCGTCTCCTGCTCAACACCAAGAACGCGATGCTTAATCTCATCGCAATAGGTCACCGCACCGCCACGCAGCACCGCCGAGGCGCCGGGGATATCGGCAATCGTCGATGCGATCATACCCGCCGTCAGCGACTCAGCCGTCGAAACCGTCACGCCCCGAGCGCTCGCGTGCTCGACAATATCGCGCGCCAGCTCCTCGTTATGTGCGGAAATCTGCTCAAAAGAGTCCGTCATACCCACCAGGACCTAGACCGAAAAGACGATCTTGCGGCAGTTCCAGAAGTACTGGGCGCCCGAGATAACGGTCAAGACAACGGCAACGGCATACAGGAAGCGCGACACCGAGTAGATGCCGAGCGTCAGCGCCAACGGGCCAAGGTGCAAGCCGGCCATAGCAAAAACGCACAGGTAACCGCAGATAGAGACCATCGTGGTCGCCGTCTTGTACTTGCCGAGCTTATCGGCGGCAACGACTACACCGGCAGCACTCGCGACCATGCGAAGGGCGCTCACCAGCAGCTCACGGAACAGGATAATGAACACGGACCACACGGTCACCGCGCCAAAATCCAAGAACAAAAGCAGGGCCGAGAACACCAGCAGCTTGTCGGCGATGGGGTCCAAGAACTTACCGAAATCGGTGATCTCGTTGCGCGAGCGCGCAAGATAGCCGTCGACCTTATCGGTGCACGACAGGATCACATACAAAATAAAGGCAGCGGCGGCGAGCGGGCCGTCGAAGGTGCTCCAGTCCGTACCGGCAACGCTCGCGTGAGACAGAGCCGAGACGATCATGAACACCGGTATAAAGACGATGCGAACGCACGTCACGATGTTGGCGGGCGTCCAAACACTCGTCAGTTCCTTATTACTCTCGTTTGCCACGACGCTCTCCTACTCCACAACATGACCGATAAGCTCATAACAGAAGCTATCGGTAAACTCGACAGTCAGAATATCGCCCACGGACGCCTCGCTGGCGTCCAGATGCACCGCGCCATCGGAATCGGGCGCCTGGAACCAGGCGTGACCGATCAGCTCGGCGCCGTCCTCGGTCTCCTCGATGCCATCGACGATCACCTGGGCGCGCTCACCCACATGGGCTGCCGTGGCGGCAAAACCGAGCGACTCGGCCAGATCCATGGCCTCCTGGGCGCGCTCGAGCTTAACCTCCTCATCGACCTGGCCTTCCATCTTGGCGGCCAGGCTGCCTTCCTCGCGCGAGTAGGCAAAGACGCTCGTGTAGTCAAAGCCGACAGTGTCCATAAAGTCGATAAGATCGCGGAACTCGTCGTCAGTCTCGGTCGGGAAGCCGACCATGGCCGTAGAGCGAATCACGATGCCGGGGATGCGCTCGCGAAGATCACGGAACAGATCCTCGAGCTCCTGGCGCGAACCGGAGCGACGCATGGCCTTAAGGATGCGCGCATCGCAGTGCTGCACGGGGATATCGATATAGGGCAGCACCTCGGGCGTATCGCGAATCGTCTCGATAAGCTCGTCGGTCATGCCCTCGGGCTGCAGATAGAGCACGCGGACCCAGACGTTATGCGGGCGCACAGCCTCGGCGACGGCACGCAGCAGCTGCGCCAGATTGCGCGGCGAGCCCTCGGCGACGTCCTCGTCGGCAAAGTCGGTACCCCAGATGCCCGTGTCCTGACCGATCAGCACGATCTCGCGCACACCGCCGGCAACCAGGTCGCGCACCTCGGAGATAATGCTCTCGGCATTGCGCGAATGATAGCGACCACGAATGTAGGGGATCATGCAGAAGCTGCAAAAACGATTGCAGCCATCGGAGATCTTGACGTAGGCAACGGCGCCCTCGACGGTACGCTTGACCCGCGGGATATAGGCCGCGATCTCGCGCTCCACGCCCAGTACGCCATCGATGACAGAGACGATGCCGTCTTCCTCATCGGCCTTCACAAAGGCAACGACCTCGGGAAGCTCGTCGGGCAGGTCATCGCCGTAACGAGACGGCACGCAACCGCACATGACGATGGGGCAGGCGCGAACGCCGTCCTGAACCTCATTGGCGAGCTCGAGCGTGGTCTCGATGCTCTCGGACGTTGCGGAGGCGAGGAACGAGCATGTATTGACGATGGCGATATCGGCATCCTGCGGGTCGAATGCCTCCTCGTAGCCCGCAGCGGCCAAAAGAGAACGCATGCGGTCGGTGTCAACCTCGTTCTTAGCGCAGCCAAGCGTGATGTAGAGTACGGAACCCAACGGAGTATCCATGTTGGAGAGCGGTCCTTTCGAAAGAATTAGCGGTAGTTGGTAAATTGCAGCGGCTGACCGTAGTCCTGGTCGCGCAGGAACTGGATCACCGTCTGAAGCGCATCCTTAGAGGCCGAGGTAACGCGCAGTTTATCGGCCTCGATGGTCACCTTGACCTTGAGCTTTTGATCCTTGATGTCCTTATTAATCTTCTTGGCGGTCGCCTGGTCAATGCCCTCGACGATATGGCCGAGCACGCGCACGGTACCGCCCGAAGCCGCCTGCGGCGCGTCCCAAGAGACAGCCTTAAGATCGATGCCGCGCTTGATGAGCTTAGAGCTCAGCACGTCAATGATCTGCTTGGAGACAAAATCGGCCGGGGCATTGATCGTAAAGAGCTTGTCGCCCTTCGAAAGCTCGATCGTGGCGCCGGAATCCTTAAGGTCATAGCGCTGGGAAATCTCGCGCGTGGCCTGCTGGAAGGCGTTGTCG
>USIL01000165.1:0-3875 GCA_900554655.1 uncultured Collinsella sp. | reverse complement strand
GGCGAATACGAAGGGGCCCTGTCCATGAAATACACCAAGCTCGAGCGTAACTGGGTTATGTATGATGTGGGCAATTCGGCCCTCGTGCTGCTCAATACCTCGGTGGTGCCCATTTACTTTAACGCCATCAATACCGGTGCTTCCTCGGCCGACCTGGTGGTCGCCTGGGGCAATGCGCAGACGATCGCCTCGCTGGTCATCGCCATGCTCATGCCCATTCTGGGCGCGCTTGCCGATTACGCCGGCAACAAGATCAAGTTCTTCTTGGGCTTCTTCCTCACGGGCCTGGTGCTTTGCCTGGCGCAGGCTATCCCAATGTCCGCCATGGCATTTTTGACCGTGTACGTGCTGTGCACCATCGGCCTTAACTCTTCTATGACGTTCTACGACGCCATGCTGCCCGACATTACCACCGACGAGCGCATGGACGTCGTGTCCAGCTCGGGCTATGCCTGGGGCTACATCGGTTCCACCGTGCCGTTCGTCATCTGCCTGGCGCTCATCATGGGTGGCCCCGCTCTTGGCGTCCCTACCATGCTGGCAACGCGTCTGTCGTTTATCATCACTGGTGCCTGGTGGCTCATCTTTACCCTGCCGCTCATTCGCACCTATAAGCAAAAGTACGGTCGCGAGCGCGGTCCCGAGGACACTATCGGCCACATCGTGGGCGGTGTGTTCTCCGAGGTCGGACACACCATGCGCGAGATCGCCCACAACAAGACCGTGCTGGTCTACATGATCGCGTTCTTCTTCTATATCGACGGTGTGCACACGGTCATTTCCATGGCAACCAGCTACGGATCGGCCTTGGGCATCGATTCGACCCAGTTGGTCCTGGCGCTGCTCGTTACGCAGTTCGTGGCCTTTCCGTCCGCCATCATCTACGGCAAGCTCGCCGGCCGCGTGGGCACGCTCAACATGATCTTGGTGGCAGTCGCCGCCTATATGGGCATTGTGCTGTTCGCCGCGTTCTTCCTAAAGACCGCCTTTGAGTTTTGGGTGCTTGCCATTATGGTCGGCCTGTTCCAGGGCGGCGTGCAGGCGCTCAGCCGTAGCTACTTTGGCCGCATTATCCCCAAGGAAAAGTCCAACGAGTACTACGGCTTCTTTGACATCTTTGGTCGTTATGCAAGCGTTATGGGCACCTTCCTGGTGTCGGTCGTCACCTCGCTGACCGGCAACCCGTCGCTGGGCGTCCTTTCCATTGGCGTGCTGCTGATCGTTGGCTTTATGCTGCTGGTCCGCCTGTCCCGCATGACTCGGGCGGCAGAGCATGCCGCATAGGAGCGAGCGGCTATTGTGCCTGTCCACGGTACTCTTTTGGGGTTATCCGCAATAAACATTGCGACTTGCGAGCAATGATTTGCCCAAGTGGGTATGATGGAATCAGCTAGGTCGCGGGGCGTCGCCTGTGTTTGGCGGCGCCCCGTTTTTGTGTTGCAGGGAGGGTAAGGCATGAACGCCACGGTCGTGATTCCAACGTATTGGGCGGGCGATGACGCTTGCGCAAACGCCCCTGGCACCTATGACCATTCGACGCGACTCAACGCCGACAATCCCGAACTCGACCGCTGCCTGGCCTCGCTTGAGCAGGTACGTGACATCCCGCGCATCATCCTTTTGGTGGTCTGTCCCGTTTCTGCCACAGCCGATGTGTCGCTGCGCGTGCACGAGATTGTCGACGCGCATCCCACGCTCAAGGTCACCGTTGTCACCAACACCCAGGCCTCGCGCATCGCAGACCGGGTTGCTCAGATCGCGCCCAAGGGTTCGGGCGAGTGCGTGAGCCTGCGAGGCTACGGTGCCATCCGCAATATGGGGCTAGCCTGCGCCGCTGTGCTGGGGCATGACGCGGTTATCTTTTTGGATGACGATGAGACTGTCATCGACGCCGACTTTATGAAGCGCGCGACCTATGCGTTGGGGCAGCAGACGCGTCAGGGCTTGCCGATCTTGGTCAAGAGCGGCTATTTCTACGATCGCGACGGCTCGCCGCTGGCTCCCACGGACAAGGCGGGCATCTGCCATCGTTGGTGGACCAAGCGCATCGAGTTCAACCGTTGGATGAAAAAGGCGCTCTCGGGCACCCGCATCTCGCGCTCCAACTACGTGTGCGGCGGCCTGATGGCCCTGCACGCCCGCGCCTTTACGCGTGTGGCCTTTGACCCGTTTATCACCCGCGGCGAGGACTTGGATTACCTCTTTAACATGCGCATGTTTGGCTACGACGTGTGGTTCGATAACGAGTGGACCGTGCGCCATCTGCCTCCGGAGTCCGAAAAGCGCTCACCGCGCTTTATGCAGGATGTATACCGTTGGTACTACGAACGGGCCAAGTTGACATTCGCCGCGCATCAAAAGGAGCTCATTCCCGTTACGGCGGCATCGCTCATGCCCTACCCGGGCCCGTGGATTTCGCGCGAGCTCGACGACCGCGTGCGCAAGACCGCTATGGTCCGCAGCGTGTTTACCCGCGAGCATGAGGGCTACCTGCGCATCTGGCGCCATGGTATCGACGAGGCAAAGGCCTATGCGCGCCAAAACGCTGCATGCTACCTGCGTTTCCAGAGCTTTTGGCCCAAGATCATGGACGGGCTTTGGCGTGACGCACAACTGATCAGTATCCTGGAGGGGGCCGAATGATCGACCGCCGCGCCCAGCGCGATAGTTCAATATCAATCTTTCGCATCATTGCCGTTGCCTGCGCCATTTGCGTGCTGGTGTACTTTATTTTTGCCTTGGTGACCGGTATCGAGCCGATCGCCACGGTGATTGCCTGCGCGCTGCTGTGCATCTTTCTGTGCATCTTTATCTTTTTGACGCTCAATCCCGATTCGGTGCGCTCCCAGTACACCGAGGAGACGCTCTCGGTGGCCTCGGCCATGCTCGAGGACATTAAGGGCGGTCTGACGCAGGAGTCGGCGCGTTTGGTGTGCCGGCGCATTTTGCCCGAGACGCGCGCCATGACGGTGGCCATCACCGACGAGGACAACGTGCTTGCCTGCGCGGGCGAGTTTGAGGAAAAACTGCTGCCCGATACTCCCATCCACACGCTTGCCACACGCTACGTTATCGAACATGGCATCGTGCAGTCGTTCAACCGTATGGTGGATGTCGTGGGCTCGGACGGCTCGCACAACCAAGTCCCCGCCGGCATTATCGCCCCCATCAAGGTGGGCGATCGTACCGTCGGCACGCTCAAGTTCTACTATAAGACCCCGCGCGCCGTCGACCGTACCCAGTACGCGCTTGCCTCGGGCTTTGCCGAGATCTTGTCCACGCAGCTCGCCATCCACGAGCTCGAGGTGCAAAAGGAACTGACGGCACGTGCCGAGGTGCGTGCCCTGCAGGCGCAGATCAATCCGCACTTTCTGTTCAACACGCTCAACACCATCGCGTCGTTTACGCGTACCGACCCGCTGCGCGCCCGCGAGCTGCTGCGCGAGTTCTCCTCGTTCTATCGCGCCACGCTCGACAACTCGGGGTCGCTTATCCCGGTCTCGCGCGAGGTTGCCCAGACCAAGCGCTACCTGACGTTTGAGAAGGCGCGCTTTGGCGAGGACCGCGTACTGGCGACCTTCGATGTCTCCGAGGATGTCGAGGACACGTTGGTCCCGGCCTTTGTAATCCAGCCCATCGTCGAGAACGCCGTGCGGCACGGCATGGGCGATGACGACGCCCTGCGGATCGATGTGACCGTCCATCAAGACGGCGACGACGCAATCCTGATTGCCGTGGCCGACAACGGCGTGGGCATGGACGAGGGCACCGCCGCCAGGCTGTTTGATGAGCGCTCCGCCCGCCCCGATGCCAGTTCCCCGCAAGGCGGCGGCGCCGGCGTGGCCATGCACAATATTTCGGAGCGCATCCATCGC
>USIL01000164.1:0-3910 GCA_900554655.1 uncultured Collinsella sp. | reverse complement strand
GCAGGTCGGCCTCGGTGATGGGCGTCGGGGAATCGACGTCGTAGTAGAAGCCGTTGTCAGTCGCGGGGCCGTATGCAAAGTCGGCCTGGGGGTACAGGCGCTTGATGGCCTGCGCCATGATGTGCGCGGCGGAGTGGCGGATGACGTGCGTGACCTCGTCCTGCGGGAGCTCGGCCACCGAACCGTCATTGTAGAGTGCCTTCATGGGTATATTTTCTCCTCTCGGATGCCTGATGCAAGTGCGCGCGATGCGCTAGTCGTTTTAACTTGCATCATTATAGGCAGGTTGCCTTGGTATACAAGCGCCCGCCGCACCTTAATGGCACGGCGGGCGATTTTCTACGCATGCTTCATCGTGTGGGGCGGGTTGCGCGTGTGGCTTGCGCGGGACGCGCGGTGCCCGTGGCTTGCGACCGGCCCGGCGATGGATGCGTTACTGGATGCGAGTTCGGCAGTAGGGGCAGACCTTCCAGTGCGCATCGAGCGGGCGATGGCAGCTGGGGCATACGTTGCGAACCTGGGTATCGCACACCGGGCAGACGACGAAGTCCTTCTCGATGGGCGCGCCGCACTGCGGGCAGGTGCCGTACTGGGCAAGCTGGCGCTCGCGCAGGGCCATGTCCAGCTCCTGCTCCTCGCGGTCGGAGGCGTAGGAGTGCGGACGCAGGACCAGGTAGGCAATGAGACCCACAAACGGGATGAGGGCGATGATGCCCCATGCCACGTAGGCGCTGGCGCCGCGGCGGCGAGCGTCGATGAACACATAGACGACCGACAGCACGTACAGGGCGATGATAAAGCCAACGAAGGCATAGACGACGCCCATAAGCTGCGGCGACATGAGCTCGGAGATGTACTTGGACATTACGGGTACCTTTCGGAATATTTACAGTACGGTCAAGTTTACCACGGGGTTTGTTTATATGGGACTACGGCTGGGTACGGGGCTGGCGCGGACACAAACATCTCAATCTGTAACAGGTGGGAGCGGAAACCGGTCCTAACTGTTACAGATCGAGACAAACGGAAACTTCCAGACCCAATGTCTCAATCTGTAACAGTTACTCAGCTTAAACAGGTCCAGATGTTACAGATTTAGACTGAGGAATCTCTCCCCGACTTCAATCTCAATCTGTAACATCTACAACCCAAATCATCAGCTAACTGTTACAGATTGAGACAAAGGAAAACGTCCAGACCGAATGTCTCAATCTGTAACAGCTACTCTGCAAAACCAGCCCCAGATGTTACAGATCGAGACAAATCTCCGACACGAGGGACGGCAGACGAGGTTGTCGACGTTGCCGGGTCTCCCCTCGCCTGCCGTTGGCGGCAGTTGCGGGACTGTTCGCCGCATTGCCGTCGTGCTGGGGGCACGTAGACCGTAGGATAGTTTTATTGACGGCCTGTCAACTCGTCTGGGAGGCACCGTGACAGAAACGTTTGATATCGCGATTGTGGGTGCGGGCATTACCGGGTGCGCCATCGCGCGGCAGCTCGCGCGCTATGACCTATCCATTTACGTGGTCGAGGCGGCAAACGATATTGCGCTGGGCGCATCGAAGGCCAACGGAGGCCTGGTGCACGCAGGCTACGATCCGACGCCGGGCACGGTAAAGGCGCAGGTCAACGCCCGTGGTTGCGAGCTATATGGCATGTGGGCGCAGGAGCTGGGCTTTCTGTTCTGCCGCACCGGATCCATGGTGCTGGGCTTTAACGACGAGGACCGTGCGCAGCTGGAAAAGCTGCGCAGCAACGGCCTTGCCAACGGCGTGCCCGAGCTGTCGATCGTCGGACCCGACCGCATCCACGAATTAGAGCCGCGCGCCAGTGCCGATGCAACGTGCGCGTTGTGGTGCCCCTCGACTGGGTTTGTCGACCCGTTTGAGGTTGCCATCGCCGCGCTGGAGAACGCCGTGGCCAACGGGGTGACGCTTATGCGGTCTGCGCCGGTGGAGGCAATTGAAGTTGCCGACTCGGATAACGGAACCGCGCGCTTTACGCTGGCGACCCCCGCTGGCAACGTACGCTGCCGCTACCTGATCAACGCCGCGGGCAACGGCGCCGCCGACATCTCGCATATGGCCGGTGCCGAAGATTTTCAGATGGTCTGGCGCCAGGGCAACATCGTGGTGCTGGACAAGGAACCGCGCGCGGTCATGCCGCTCTACCCCGTGCCGACGCCGGTGTCGAAGGGCGTTATCGTGACGGGCACCGTGCACGGCAACACCGTGATCACCGCCACGGCTGCCGTGCGCGAGCCGGGCGACACGCAGACCTATGCGAGCGATGTGAACGCGCTGCTGACCGGCGCGCGCAAGCTGGTGCCCGATCTGGATACGAGACGTGTGGTGCGCGCATTTGCCGGCGGGCGTCCGGTCATTCAGGGAACGAACGACTTCTTTATTGGACAGTCGGCCGTGGTGCCGGGGCTGTTCCAGGCAGCGGGCATTCAGTCGCCGGGCGTGGCGAGCGCGCCGGCCATTGCCGAGCGCATGGAGCTTGTGATGCGTGAGGCGGGCGTGGAGCTGCACGAGCGGGCGGACTGGAACCCAATTCGCCGCGCGCCGGACGACTTTGACCGCGCACCGCTGGCGCGCAAGGAGGAGCTCATCGAGTCCGACCCCGCGTGGGGACAGATTGTCTGCCGCTGCGAGACGGCGCCCGAGGCGGAGATTGTGGCCGCGATCCGACGCCAGCCGGGCGCGGTTTCGGTCGAGGGCGTCAAGCGCCGCTGCCGTGCCGGCATGGGTCGGTGCCAGAGCGGTTTTTGCCAGAGCCGCGTGGTGGCGATTCTTGCCCGCGAACTGGGCTGCGACCCCAGCGAGGTGCCGTTGGAGGATGCCGGTTCTTGGCTGGTTGAGGGACCGCTGAAGGGGGTGCGCTAGGATGGCGGAATTCAAATCGAGCGCGATTGGTTGCGGCGTCGTAGAAGCCGTACAAACGCAGGCCTTCGACGTGGTCGTTATCGGCGGCGGACCTGCTGGCATGGCGGCTGCGCTTGCCGCACATAAGGCCGGCGCCCACGTGGCCATCGTGGAGCGCGAGCAGCACCTGGGTGGCATCCTCCGCCAGTGCATCCACCCCGGCTTTGGCCTGTCGCACTTTAAACAGGAGCTCACCGGTCCCGAGTACGCGCAGCGCTTTATCGACCAGGTGCACGCAACCGACATTACGCTGTTCCTGAACAGCATGGTGATTGGGATTGATTCAAGCGAGTCTGCGGTTGACACCGCGGTCCACACCGTCACGCTCATGAGCCCTGCCGGCATGCTGCAGCTCACCGGGCACGCGATCGTCCTTGCCATGGGTTGCCGTGAGCGCACCCGCAGCGAGATCAAGATCCCCGGCAGCCGTCCCGCTGGCGTGTTTACGGCCGGCCTGGCGCAGCGATACATCAATATCGAAAATCTCAAGCCCGGCTCGCGTGCCGTCATTTTGGGCTCGGGCGACATCGGGCTTATCATGGCACGTCGCTGCACGCTCGAGGGGATTTCCGTCGAGGGCGTGTACGAGCTCATGCCATACGCCAACGGTCTGCGCCGCAACGTCAAGAACTGCCTGGACGACTTTGGCATTCCGCTGCACCTGTCCACCACGGTCACGCGCGTGATCGGGCACGACCGCGTGGAGGCCGTCGAGGTGAGCCAAGTCGACGAGCGCCTGGCGCCCATTCCGGGGACCGAGCGCATTGTTCCGTGCGACACACTGCTGCTTTCGGTGGGATTGATTCCCGAGAATGAGCTTTCGGTTGCCGCGGGCGTTGAGCTTGACCCACGCACGCGCGGCGCCGTGGTGGACCAGAGCCTGCAAACGGGCGTGCCGGGCATCTTTGCCTGCGGCAACGTGCTGCACGTGCACGACCTGGCCGACAACGTAACAACCGAGTCCGAGCGCGCCGGCGCAGCCG
>USIL01000163.1:0-3920 GCA_900554655.1 uncultured Collinsella sp. | reverse complement strand
CTTTGCATTGTTCTTGGGTCATTTCTTTGGGTCGGCTTCGTCCGCCGGCTATCTGCTGTGGCGTCTCATTACGTTTATTGCGCCGACCATTTTGGCTGCGCCCCTGTTGGGACTTAAGAGCGCCCACAACGAGAGCATCCATGCGCGCTGGGATCGCGTGATGCGCAAGCTCGGCCGCACGCCTCAGACGCCCTCTGCGCCCACTAAGCCGCACCCCAAGAAGCACGCTCAGAAGGCTTCTGGGACCGCTAAGCCAGCTCATAAGGCCTATGTGCGCCAGACAGGCGATGGTATTCGCGTATCTCCGTCGGCACTCAATAAGAAGAAGCACCCTAAGTCGCAGTAGGGCAGTCGTGCGTTCTTCATGATGCGGGGCATATTTGTACTGTATGGGGGATAATCCTCTTACGTAGATTATCTCTCATCTGTTGATGAATGCTCGCATATCGAAGGGACATGCCCATGGCAACCAGCAAACCGCGTCTTGACCGCCGCATCGTTCGCAGCCGCAATGCCATCCTTTCCGCTTTCGAGCGCCTGCTCATGGAAAAGCCGCTGGCAGACATTACGGTGAGTGCCATCGCGCGCGAGGCCAATGTCGACCGCAAGACCTTTTACGTTCACTTTGGCACGGTTGACGGCCTGCTCGATGCCATTGCCGTCGATGTGGTGGAGATGATTGTCGACTCGGTCGAGAAAACGCTTGCTTCCATGGACGGCGACACCAACGAGCGCGCCCTGGGCGCGGCGGCGACCTTCTTTAAAACCGTTAACGAGGCACTGTGTAACAACTTGGTGCTCAATCGTCAGCTGATCGAGAACATTCCGCTCGATGATTTTATGGCTCGTCTTCGTGCGCCGCTCGAGCACGAGATTGCCGAACGCGATCTGCTGCCCCAAGGTCTCAAGGACGAGATGTTCGACTACTATCTGGCGTTTTTGCTGTCGGGTATTATCGGTATCTATCGCACGTGGGCGCTGTCTGACGGTTCGGTTCCTATCGAGCGCGTCTCTGGGGTCGCCAACGATCTGACTCTCAACGGTCTGTCGAGTCTGGAATCTCGCTTCGAATAGCATCGATAATTCAACAACTTATAGAAGTTGCGGTGGAATAGGGATCGTTTTGGTTATTGGAAGGCCGTTCTGGTCCCTATTTCACCGCAACTTAGTAAAACTGTTTTGATGGTAAGGCGGAGCAGCCTCGAAGATGAGCCTCGAGACTGCTCCGCTTCATTTCTGAGCGTTTGTCGTGTAGGGCAGCATTAATCGTCGTTTTTGAGTATGCGGCCCTGTTTTTCGAACTTGTGCATGTCGCTATCGGCCATGCCCTGCGACTTGTCCTCGTGACGCTTGGCGTATAACGGATCGTCGGAGTCGTTCCAGATGCGGTCGGCGACAGGTGACCATGCCTCGGCGGCAGCCTGGGTCTTTTCGCGCAGCTGCTCGGGTGACTCCTTCTCGATTAGGTCGGTGCTCATTGCGCCACTCTCGGCGACCAGTTTGGGCAGCACGTCGGGATTCTCGAGCATGGGGCATGGTTTGAGGTAGTTGTCGTTAAACGGCATGTTCTCGTAGTACTTCATAAAGAGGGGAGAGCGCAGCGCGTCGAGTAAACTCACATCGTGGATGTTGGCGTTTGAGTAGTGGATGAACACGCACGGCTCCACGTCTCCGGCGGCGTTGATGTGCAGGTAGCGGCGGCCGCCGGCGATACATCCGCCTACAAACTCGCCGTCGTTTTGGAAGTCGAGCGTAAACAGCGGCTTCTTCTCACGCATTTCGCGGATAAAGTGATACATGTGCTCGCGCTGCTCGGGCGTGGGCATGAGCTCGGGGGTTGCATTGCGGCCAACCGGCATAAAGTGGAAGTACCAGCAGAAGAGTGCTCCCTCGCCGATCATCCAGTCCATGTTCTCCTCGGTAGCAACCGTATCGGCATTGGCGCTGGTCCAACAGGTGGAGATACCAAACGGCAAGTCGCGCTCGCGCAGGAGTTTCATGGCGTGCTCGATCTTTGCGTAGGTACCCTCGCCGCGACGGGCGTCGGTGGTGTGCTCATTGCCCTCGGCGCTGATGGCGGGGACAAAATTACCTACGCGAATCATATCGTCGCAGAAGGCCTCGTCGATCAGCGTGGAGTTGGTAAAGCAGAGAAACACGCAGTCCTGATGTTTTTCGCAAATTCTGATCAGGTCGTGCTTGCGGACGAGCGGCTCGCCGCCGGTATAGATGTAGATATGCGTACCGAGCCCTTTGCCCTGCGTAACGATAGAGTCGATGTCTTCGAACGAGAGATTCTGCTTGTAGCCGTACTCGGCGGCCCAGCAGCCCGTACAATGCAGGTTGCAGGCGCTCGTGGGATCGAGCAGGATGGCCCACGGAACGTTGCACTGGTACTTTTCGCGGTTCTTTTCCTGCTCTGGCCAAGCTAGCAGGTTGGCGTCGACAATGAGGGTCTTAAGCAGTTTGGTTCGCATCTGGGGATTAAGGCTGAACACACGCATGATCAGGTCATACCAATTGCCGCGGCTCTTGATGACATTGGTGAATGCCTCTCGCTGTACAGGAAATACGCGATTGGGGACCAGCTTGTTCACGAGGTCCATGATTTTGTCGATGTTTTCTTGCGGGTTGTCGTCGAGATAATCGATGAGCTTGTTGAGCGCTGCACGCTCTGCTGACCGTGTAAGCGACATGGGTATATCCTTTCACGTGTGCTTAATGTGTGATAATACCCACTTGTAGATTAAACGAAGTCTAAAGATTTGGAATGTGTCTATTCAACGAATCAATTTAATTTGGGGTGAAGCGTTATACGCCGACACCTTCTAAGTTGCGGTGAAATAGTGTCAGATGGGGATGCGGACGATTTCTTGGACCGCGCCTAGGCGTATCCATTGGAATCCTCCGATGCGCCTTCGCACGCTTGCATTACCTCGATACCATGCGATCGTGCGAACTCGACGAGCTCTGCGTTGCGGGCGTTTATGGTGCCGAAGGCGGCGGGGCACACGATAAGACGCGCGCAGTGGACGAGGAGCTCTTTGGCGCGGGCTATGGTTTTATCCCCGATCGGCTCGAAGGCGCGCTCGGCCACGCATTCCGTCGCCAGGTCGCGCGCGAGCTCGCAGTCGATGTCCCCTTCGTGCAGAATGCCCGCGTAGAACGCCTTGCCCTGCCGGATGAGCTGGCGAAACACAGCTGACCCCGTACCTGCGCCGGCGATGACGAACGTGTGCGCATCGCCGTGTGGGCGCCCAATTTCCACGCTGCCGAAGCGCTCGTTGAAGGAGCCATGTTGAAGGCCGTAGAGCTCGCCAATCGTCTCGCGCGTGAATATGTCCTCGGGTGCGCCGGCGCGGAAGACCCGGCCGTCCTTCACGCAAATCACCTTGTCGGCGCTTTTCTGCGCGAGCTCGAGTTCGTGGATGGACATGATGACAGCAACATTCCGCGATTTCGCAAGGTGGCGAAGTATTCGCAGCAGGTCGATCTGGTAGCGGATATCGAGATACGACGTGGGCTCATCGAGCACGAGCACACGCGGATCCTGCGCGATGGCGCGTGCGAGCATGACGCGCTGGCGTTGCCCGTCGCTTATCTGCATGAAGTCGCGCTCGGCGAGCCCTTCCACATGTGCGGTTTTCATGGCCTCGTCGACCCGATTATGGTCATCGGGCGTGAGTGTGCCCATTCGCCCGGTGTAGGGATGCCTTCCCGCCTCTACGATATCGCGGCAGGTGAGGAGCTCGGTCCGGGGGCGATCTGTCAGCATAACGGCAAGGTTCCTTGCGAACTCCGCCGTCTTCCATCGGGAAATCTCTCGCCCGTCGAGCTCGACCGTGCCGGCATGCGGTGCCAGATGGCGTGTGATTGTTTTCAAGATGGTCGACTTGCCCGAGCCGTTCGCGCCTGTCAGC
>USIL01000162.1:0-3929 GCA_900554655.1 uncultured Collinsella sp. | reverse complement strand
CGCCGCTGCTATCGCGCTGCCGAGCTCCGATATCGTGCTACTACGCACGTTTTTGGGCGCACTTTCGCTTGTCACCGTCCTCGCCATCACCCAACGCCATAAGTTGCAGGCGCCATCTCGCCCCCGCGAAGCCGCAGCCCTCCTCCTTTCGGGAGCCGCGCTGGGCGCCAGCTGGATTTTTCTGTTCCGCGCCTACCAGACGATCGGCGTCGGCATATCCTCGCTGCTGTACTACTGCGGCCCTATCATCGTTATGGCGCTCTCCCCGCTCATCTTTGGCGAAAAGCTGACCGGTGGTAAAATTACCGGCTTCATAGCCGTCGCCTGCGGCGCTTTTCTCATTGCAGCGCAAGGTTTAGGCGGCAACATGCCCATTGCGGGCATCGTCTGCGGCATCGCCTCGGCATTTTGCTATGCGCTGATGGTCATCGCCAGCAAGGGTGCGCCGCACATCGAGGGTCTCGAGAACTCCGCGCTCCAGGTGAGCGCCGCCTTTGTGACCGCGCTGGTCCTCACGCTCGTCACCCAAGGCGCCCCCACGTTTTTCTCCCCCAGCATTGCCGCCGGCATCGATTGGCGCGCCGTTGCCATGCTCGGCATTGTCAACACCGGCATTGGCTGCCTGCTCTACTTTAGTGCTGTCGCCAAGCTGCCCGTCCAGACCGTCGCGGTCGTCGGCTACCTCGAGCCGCTTTCGGCCGTCGTGTTCTCGGCCGTCCTTTTAGGCGAAGCCATAACACCGGTCCGTCTGATGGGTGCCGCACTTATCATCGGCGGCGCGCTCTTTTGCGAACTCGCCGGCAAACGCGCAAACGCCAAGGCCGGCATCGCCCAGACAGCACGTGCTTAATAGCCCCTGTTCTGAACTACTACCTGCGTATATGAATAATCCCCAGATGGGGATTATTGTCTAAAACACCCCGATGTGCCAAACTGCTCTTATATGTATAAAGATGGCATAAAGGTCTACTGCCCTTGGCAGAGGCCAGATGTCCAAGGGAGTCCACGTGGCACATAACAAACTGGAGGCAAGCCCCCAAGATCAGCGTGGTCAAGGCGGGCATGGAGCCATTCCCCTCTCCGCTGGCATGCTGCTCGTTACGCTCGGCGTCGTCTACGGCGACATCGGCACGAGCCCCATGTACACCATGAAATCAATCGTCGCCAACAACGGCGGCATCGGTACCGTCAGCGAGGACATGATCCTGGGCGCGCTTTCGCTCGTCATCTGGACCATGACGCTCGTGACCACGGTCAAGTACGTGGTTATCGCCATGAAGGCCGATAACCACAACGAGGGCGGCATCTTCGCCCTGTTCAGCCTCGTGCGCAAGGTGGCGCCGTGGCTGATCCTTCCCGCTATGATCGGCGGCGCGGCGCTGCTCGCCGACGGCATCCTCACCCCCGCCGTCACGGTTACCACGGCCATCGAGGGCTTGCGCACCATCGAGTGGGGCCATGCGCTTTTGGGTGACGGCCAGACCAACGTCATCATCATCACCATCATCATTATCTGCGGCCTGTTTGCCATGCAGCGCGCCGGCACCTCGTCAATCGGCAAGCTGTTCGGCCCACTTATGACGCTATGGTTCCTGTTCCTGGCGGGTGCCGGCCTGTTCAACATGCTCGGCAACCTGTCCATCCTACGCGCGCTCAACCCCATCCGCGGCATCATGTTCCTGTTCTCGCCCATCAACCACTCGGGCATCATGGTGCTCGGCTTCGTCTTCCTGTCGACAACCGGCGCCGAGGCACTCTATTCAGACATGGGCCACGTAGGCAAGGCCAACATCTATGCATCCTGGCCGTTTGTTAAGGCGGCCCTTATCCTCAACTATCTGGGTCAGGGAGCTTGGCTGCTCGCCAACAACTCCAATCCCCAGATGCTCGCGATGGATATCGTCAACCCGTTCTATATGATGCTCCCCGAGCCCCTGCGCCCCTTTGCCATCATGCTTTCGGCCGTGGCGGCCATCATCGCCTCGCAGGCGCTCATCACCGGCTCGTTCTCGCTGGTATCCGAGGCAACCCGTCTCAATCTCATGCCGCATCTGCGCATCCACTACCCCAGCGACACCAAGGGCCAACTCTATATTCCGCTCGTCAACAACATCATGTGGGTCGGCTGTATCTTCATCGTGCTGCTGTTCCAAAACTCCGAACGCATGGAGAGCGCCTACGGCCTCGCCATTACCGTGACCATGCTCATGACCACGACGCTTTTGACGAGCTACATCGCCGGCATCCTCAAACACAAGCTGGGCGCCTGCGTCTTCGCCCTGCTCTTTGGTGCCATTGAGCTGTGCTTCTTCGCTTCGTGCCTCACCATGTTCTTTGACGGCGGCTACGTCATGATCTTCCTGGCCGCGCTGCTGTTTGGCCTTATGTATGTGTGGCGTCGCGGCACCGCCATCGAGCGCACGCAGACGATTCTGCTGCCCGTCTCCAAGTACATCGACCAGCTCGGCCGCCTGCGCAATGACGAGACCTATCCCGTGCTCGCTGACAATCTGGTATTTCTCACCAACAGCCCCGACCCGCTCACGCTCGACCGCGACGTGCTCTATTCCATCCTGGACAAGCACCCCAAGCGCGCTAAGGCATACTGGTTCATCAACGTGCATGTCACCGACGAGCCCTATACGCACGAGTATTCCGTTGAGACTTTTGGCACGGACTTCCTGTTCCGCGTGCGCTTGGACCTGGGCTTTAAGGTCAATCAGCGCATCAACGCCTACCTGCGCCAGATCGTTGGCGACCTGATGGCATCGGGCGAGCTGCCGCCGCAGCACCACACCTACTCCATCTACGAGACGCGCGGCAACGTGGGCGACTTCCGTTTTTGCATGCTGCGCAAGATGCTTGCTCCCGAGACGGACATCAACCGCAACGACCATCGCGTGATGGCCATCAAGTATGCCGTCCGCCGCGCCTGCGGAAGCCCGGCACGCTGGTACGGTCTTGAGAACTCGGCCATCATCATCGAGTACGTGCCGCTCTTTGCCCGCATGCGCCCGGCCGTTAAGCTCGTGCGCACCCAGGTGCCACTCGAGGTCCAAATCGAGGAAGCCGAGGAAATGGAAGTCGATATCTTCTCGGACGACCTGGTCAACGGCAACGAAGCCGGTAAGGACATGAACGTCGATCCCACCGAGCTGCTCGAGAGCGTCGCCGATACGCCCGAACAGCAACAGCTCGACGGCCTCGAGAGCGAACAGTTCAACGACGCCAACTTCTAGCGACGCCACAAATCAACGACAGCGGCCCTGCATCTCACGGGAGACGCAGGGCCGCTTTGCATTGCAGTAAAGCCAACGGCTACGAACGACGCGGCTCGGGAACCACGAGTCTATCGGGGCTCGCGCCCTCGGCATCCGTCAGGCTCACGTAGCGAATCGACGGATCCCCATACATCGCGTAGTAATAGTTGCCCGTGCGCGCGCTAAAGCATCCGGTATAGATAGTCTTCTCGAACTTGCCATCGCCCATCCTGGACGCCCCCTCGATCATCACCACGCCCTCGAGTGAACGGAACATGCGGACGACGTTTTCGGTCTCGCTCTCCTTTTGCGGATAATTGGCATTGAGGTACGCCGCCTTTACAAAACGGCTCGGCGAATAGCAGTCACCCGGAATACCGCGCATGCTGGCACCCGCACCATAGGGCTTGAGCTCAGCGCCACGCCATGTCGCCGTCTGCGGAAAATCGCTTGTAGCCGTGATATAGGTGCGCAGGTTTTCCATGTGCCACGGGAAAGTGGGCTGATTGGCAAGGGTGTCGACCGGATCGTCGTATACATGCAGGCCGTCAGCCATCATCTCGACCACGATGCTACGCTGGCTGTCGCCGATAATCCAATGGAGCAGCGACACGCCCAGCCCCTCTCCGGCAGATTTGGCGACAATCACCGTGTCGTGCAGCGCAGCCT
>USIL01000161.1:0-3965 GCA_900554655.1 uncultured Collinsella sp. | reverse complement strand
CACCGTCAAGGCGCGTCGTAAGGACGTTCTTGCCAAGTGCTACGGCGGCGATATCTCGCGTAAGCGCAAGCTGCTCGAGAAGCAGAAAGAGGGCAAAAAGCGCATGAAGGCCATCGGCTCGGTCGAGGTCCCGCAGGAGGCGTTTATGGCGATCCTCAAGGTGGACGAGTAGGTCCATGGCGCTTTCTGAATACAGCAAGCGGCTGCTGGGTGCCTATGCCGAGCAGCCGTTCCTTATGGCTCCCATGGCGGGCGTGACCGACCCTGCCTACCGCATCATGTGCCGCCGCCGCGGTGCCAACCTTGCCTACAGCGAGATGGTGAGCGTGGCAGGCCTTGCCTATGCCAGCAACAAAACGTGGCGCCTGGTGCTGCCGGCCGACGAGGAGCAGCAGATTTGCGTGCAGCTCTTTGGCTCCAAGCCCAATCAGTTTGCGAGTGCCGTCGCCGCCGTCGAGGAGCGCGTTGGCGATCGCCTGTCGCTCATCGATATCAATATGGCATGCCCCGCGCGAAAGGTTATTACAAAGGGCGAGGGCTCGGCGCTTATGCGCACGCCTGACCTGGCGGAGAAGATCGTCGAGGCCACGGTGGGCGCGGCGCACGTGCCCGTGACCGTCAAGATCCGCAAGGGCTTTTATGCCGAGGACCGTAATGCCGCGACGTTTGCCCAGATGCTTGAGGGCGCAGGGGCTGCCGCAGTGGCCGTGCATGGTCGTTGCGCCACGCAGCTCTACACGGGCCAGGCCGACTGGTCTGTCGTCGATGAGGTGGCCGACGCCGTCGAGATTCCCGTTATCGGTTCGGGCGATGTGTTCTCGGCCGAGGACGCTGCTGAGCATCTGCACGGCTCGGGTGCCAGCGCGGTGTTTATCGCGCGCGGCATCTACGGCAATCCGTGGGTGTTCGGCGATGCCCGAGCCCTTGCACTCGATGGCACGCCGGTTCCTTCTCGCTCCTCGGTCGAGCGCCTGGAGGCTCTGCGCGAGCACCTGACGTTGACGCACGAGCTTCTGCCGCTCATGTCGCGCGCCCGCACGTACGCAAGCTGGTACTTAAAAGGCATGCCCCATGCCGCCGCCTGGCGCGCTCAGGTGGTGCGTTGCTCTACGTACGAGGAGTTCATGTCGCTGGTCGATGATATCGAGCACGATGTGGTGGCCTGCGAGGCCGCGCTTGCCGCCGGTGAGTCGGTGCCCGCTCATCCGCTGGAGGCTTAAGGGTGGCCGTTACCGCGCTGTACGTGCACGTGCCGTTTTGCGCTCAAAAATGCCGCTATTGCGACTTTGACTCGCGCAGCTTTGCTCTGTGTGACTTGGATGCTGCGCTCGATTCCTATTTTGAGCAGCTGTATGCGCGCCTCGATTCCTTTGGCGACGCCGGGGCGCTTGCGCAGGTCCGCACGGTCTATATTGGCGGCGGCACGCCCTCACTGGCTGGGGAGCGCCTGGTGAAACTTGCCCGTCGTATCTCCATGTGGTGCAAGCCCGTTGAATTTACTTGCGAAGCCAATCCTGAGTCGCTGACCGCCGAGCTCGCCACCGCGCTTGCCGAGGCGGGTGTCACGCGCATCTCTCTGGGCGTGCAAACCCTCGACAATACCGAGCTGGCTGCTATTGGCCGCATTCACGATGCTAATCGCGCACTTGCGGCTATCGCGACGGTGAAGGACGCTGGCCTCGATGTGTCGTGCGACCTGATGTGCGGCCTTCCCGGGCAGACGGCCGCAAGCTGGCGGAGCACGCTCGATGGCGTGTTGGCGGCGGCGCCTCATCATGTGTCGGTCTACCCGCTCACGCTCGAGGAGGGCACGCCACTCTATCGCATGGCGCGCCGTGACGAGTCGCTCGAGCCCGACGAGGATTTTCAGGCTTCGTGCATGGACGCGGCACGTGAGCGCCTGGGTGCGGCCGGCTATCATCCGTATGAGGTGGCAAGCTACGCGCTCGACGGCCATGAGTGCGCCCATAACATTGCCTACTGGACCGGACGGGGCTACTTGGGCCTGGGTCGTTCTGCCGCGGGCATGCTCGACGACGAGGATTTCGACCGTCTTGCAGGTTTGTTCCCCGGCGTGTCTTCTCGAGGCGATGCGTACCGCGTGCGTCTGGTGCAACGTGACGATGACGCGACGGCGTTTGAGGCTGAATATCTGTCGCCACGCGAGGCAGCGGCAGAGGACCTGATGCTTGCTTGTCGCATGACGCGCGGTGTCGCGTCCGACCTGTTGGCTCGTGCAGCGTGCGTCATCCCAACGTGCGAGCTGGCAGCTGCCTGCGATCGCGCGCTCGAATTGGGTCTTGCCACTTGGGTGCCCGAGACGCTCGGGGTCCATGAGGGACCCTTCACTTCGGCAGATGTCGTCGCGGGCCATGTTCGAGCTCGTCTGGCGCCGACCCACTTGGGCTGGCTCGATGGAAATGTTCTGTTCGAGCTGTTTTGGGATCTAGCTTAGGCCGCTCGGGTAGAATTACCGAAATATATACGCTGCTGTGAGCAGGAGGTTGCCGCGCATGGCGACGATGAACGAAAAAGATTACTACGAGATTCTGGGTGTCTCCAAGGACGCCACCTCGCGTGATATTCAAAAGGCCTTCCAGCTAAAGGCCCGTAAGCTCCATCCGGACGTCAATAAAGAGCCGGATGCCGAGGAAAAGTTTAAAGAGGTTTCCGAGGCCTACGCCGTGCTTTCGGATGAGCAAAAACGTGCGCGCTACGACGCCATGCGTTCTGGCAATCCGTTTGCCGGTGCTCCTACGGCTTCGCCCTATGGTGGCGGCTACGCCGGCAACACGGGCTATGGCAATCCCTTTGAGGGCGGCTTTCCCTTTGGTGGCGCCTGGGGCCAGCAGCGTCGCGGCCAGGCTGCCTACAATCCCGAGAACGGCGCCAACGTGGTCGTCGATATCAAACTCGACGCCAAGGAGGCCAAGGGCGGTGCCCGCAAGACCGTCCGCTACACGCGCTTCGATACCTGTAGCAACTGCGGCGGCTCGGGCTCTGTTTCGTCCGAGCATGCACATACCTGCCCGAGCTGCGGTGGCCGCGGCCACATCGACGTCGACCTGTCCTTCCTGTTTGGTGCGGGCACGTTCCAGTCGGTCTGCCCCGAGTGCGGCGGTTCCGGTAAGGTCGTGGCCGACCCCTGCCCCGATTGCGGTGGCAGCGGGCGAACCCGTGTGACCTCCGAGCAGACGATTGAGTTTCCTGCCGGCACGCACGATGGCGATGAGGTCCGCATTAGCGGTATGGGTCACGCCGGCACCAACGGTGCCGCGGGTGGCGATCTTGTCGGCCGCGCCCATGTTGAGGCCGAGCGCCTGGAAGGCAAAGCTCGTACTGGCTTTTACCTGATGGGCATTGTGGCGCCGTTTTTGGTGCTGTCGGCCATCTCGGGCGTGTTCTCGGCCTTTGCCGTGATGTGCTTTATTCCGTTTACCATGGGCCTGTTCATGGTGCTTTCGGACGGTGTGCTTCATCGCAGTCTGCTGTGGTGGAAGCGCGGTACGATGCAGTTTGCCAACGGTTTTGCCAACGGCTTCATGTTCGCGCTCGTGTCGGTTTGGTTCGCGAGCTGCTCGCAACGGGCCATGCTTTCGCCGTATCAAATGCAATAACATCAAACCCTCTGTTTGCGGTCGGCCCAGCTTGGGTATAGGACGCACTGTGACAATAATGAAAGTCGGAAGGATTAGGTCGTGTCGGAAAATAGGGATTACTACGAGGTGCTTGGCGTCGACAGGGATGCCGACGCGCGGACGATTAAGCGTGCGTTTTTAAAGAAGGCCCGTACCGTACATCCGGATGTTTCGGACGACCCCGAGGCCGAGGCCAAGTTCAAGGAGGCCGGTGAAGCATATGAGGTGCTTTCCAACGCGGAAAAGCGCCGCCGGTATGATCAGTTCGGCTTTGCCGGTGTAGACCCGAGTTACACGGCAGGAAGTGGCGGCTATGGCGGTGCCGGT
>USIL01000160.1:0-3975 GCA_900554655.1 uncultured Collinsella sp. | reverse complement strand
CCTTTCCGTTCCAATGGATGGTGGGCCGTCAGGGGTTCGAACCCTGGACCTTGGGATTAAAAGTCCCCTGCTCTGCCAGCTGAGCTAACGGCCCGCGGGTGGCATTGTACCACGGTCTGGGACTATTCCCAACTCCATTGGCCGTTCTGGAAAATCACAACTTCATGTCCATCAGGCGTAATGCCCGTAATATCGATGTCGTCCGTGCCGATCATAAAATCGACGTGCGTGCTCGAGACGTTAACGCCATGCTCCAGGAGCTCCTCCTTGGACATGTCATACCCACCCTCGATGCATTCGGGGAAACCGACACCTAGCGCGAGATGGCAGCTAGCGTTCTCGTCATAGAGTGTGTCATAGAACAGAACGCCGCTTTCGCGGATCGGAGTGTTCTTGGAAATGAGCGCGACCTCGCCCAGATGAGCGGCACCTTCATCGGTGTCAATAATGCTCGCAAGCGTTGCCTTGCCCACGCGGGCGTCGTAGTCCACCACGCGGCCGCCCTCGAACTTAATCCAAAAATCTTCGACTTTATTGCCGTGGTGGATGAGCGGCATGGCCGAGTACACGATACCGTCGGCGCGCATGCGATCGGGCGAGGTGAAGACTTCCTCGGTGGGAATGTTGGGGAAGAAGGGGTGTCCATCGGGCGTCTTGCCCTTGCCGCCGGCCCACTCGTGACCCTTCGTCATGCCAATCGTCAGATCGGTTCCATTTGCCGCGGTGTAATGCAAGTAGTCGAAACGATTGTCGTTCAGGAAACGCAGGTTCTTTTCGAATGCGGCGTCATGGAGTTCCCAGTCGCTCTCCGGGTCCTGGCCATCGGCGCGCGCGGTGTGCAGAATCGCATTCCACAGTTTATAGATTGCAACCTCATCGGCGTCTCCTGGGAACACCTCGTGCGCCCAAGCCACGACCGGAGCGCCGGCGATGCACCACGGATTGATGTTGTAATCCAGTCCGCGGCGGAAAACTTTGCACTGCGTATTCCTCGCCTTTGATGCCGCGGCCGGCTTGGCTGGATCGATGCCCTTGAGGGCCGCAGGATCCGCACCTTCGATAAAGACAAAGCAGGCACCATCCTGGGCCAAGGAATCCAGCTGCATGCGCTTCCACTCGGGTGTCTGCTCAAAATAGCTTTTCTCGACATGCTCGTACGTGAGCCTCGTCACGGCATCATCGGCCCAAATGACCGTCACGTGGCCGGCGGCGGCAGCATAGGCCTCCGCGACCACCACGCGCGCAAACGGCGCGCACTCGACCGGAGACTGAACGACGACCTCCTGGCCGGGCTTGACGTTTACGCCCTTGCGGACGACCAGGCGCGCGTAGTTTTT
Source organism: uncultured Collinsella sp. (assembly GCA_900554655.1). GTDB lineage: Bacteria > Actinomycetota > Coriobacteriia > Coriobacteriales > Coriobacteriaceae > Collinsella. The sequence goes on along the minus strand of USIL01000160.1, from coordinate 2,638 downwards.
AATCTTGGGCTCCAGGGCCTTCATGCCCTCCAGAGCCTCTTCGACCGTCAGGGCAGCTCGAATCATGTGCCACTCCATCTATCTATAGAACAGTAAAAAGGCGCGCCGCAAAAACGACGCGCCTTATATCTTAGCGATAAGTATGTATGCAAACGCTACTTCTTCTTGGAGTCCTTCTGGTCCTCCTCGGCAGCCGCGCGCTCAATAAGAGCGTTGAGCTTGTTCTCGGACATGCCCTCGGCCTGCGCGCGGTACATGTTGCGCAAGGGACGAATACGAGCGAAGTCGTAGATAAAGTCACCTAGGATGATGACATAGGACAAAACGATGCCGACCATCTGGACAGGGCTGGACACCATGCCAGCGGGAGCGAAGTACAGCGAGGCCCAAATTGCCACGACGAGCACCATGCCAATGGCGAGCACAATCCACCAGATGCGACGGCGCTTGGTGTAGTCCTCGTCCTGCTTGAGGAGGATATTCGACACCGTATAGATGCGGTCCTCCTTGGCGCGCTGCTTGGCCTTGCGGGCGCGCTTCTCCTCTTTAGAGAGGCCCTCGAGGTTCTCGCCCTTCTCGAGCTCTTTGCGGCGTGCCTTAGACGAAGCCGGCACGATGCGAACGGAGCTCGCTGCTTGGCGGGCGGGCTTAGCAGATGCGGCAGACTTGCGCGCAACCCCGGTAACTTCGTGGGATTGCGTGCGCTTGTTCGTGGCGCTACGGGTACTCACTTATGCGTTCTCCTTCATGCTTGTGAACTGGGAGCCGGTGATGATCTGGAAGGCCTCGCGATAGCGCTCGGACGTGCCATCGATGACCTCGGCGGGCAGGTGCGGGGTCTCCCCCGTCATATCCCAGTTGGCCTTGAGCCAATTGCGGACGAATTGCTTGTCGTAGCTAGGCTGGATCTTGCCCTCCTCGTAGCTGGCAGCAGGCCAGAAACGGCTGGAGTCGGGCGTGAGGCACTCGTCGATCAGCGTGACCTTGCCATCAATAACACCAAACTCGAACTTGGTGTCGGCAATGATGATGCCACGGGTCGCGGCGTACTCGGCAGCGGCCTTGTAGATCTTGAGGGAAAGGTCACGAATCTGCGTGGCGATGTCCTCGCCCACGATCTCGCAGCAACGCTCGAACGAGATGTTCTCGTCGTGGTCACCGATCTCGGCCTTCGTGGACGGCGTGAACAACGGCTCGGGAAGCTTGGAAGCCTCGGTCAGGCCCTCAGGCAGCTGGATGCCGCAGACGGTGCCGTTCTCGTCGTAGGTCTTCTTGCCCGAACCGGTCAGATAGCCGCGGACGATGCACTCGATAGGAATCGTCTGGGCCTTCTTAACCAGCATGGCGCGGCCAGCGAGGTAGTCACGATACTCAGCAAACTCCTCGGGGAAATCCGCCGGGTCGATGGAAACGAGATGGTTGGGGACGATGTCGGCAAACTTATCGAACCAGAATGCCGAGATGCGATTGAGCACCTCTCCCTTAAACGGAATCTCGTCGGGAAGAATGAAGTCGAACGCAGAAATGCGGTCGGTGGCGACCATCAGCAGGTTTTCACCGGCATCGTAAATATCACGAACCTTGCCACGGGAATCCGGACGACGCTCCATCGTTGTCACGTGAGTCACTCCTTACCTAAATACGACAGAAATGCGGGTTCTTTCCCGCATGTTTTCGCAAACTCGGAGCGGCAGGGACGCGGCCCCTCCTTCACCGAATAGCGAAAAGCTAGTGCTCCATTGTAGTAGATGCCGCGTCTGCCGTGTGCTCGCGGGGCAGATGAATTGTAAAAGTCGTACCCTTTCCAAGCTCCGACTCCACGGATATGCAGCCATGGTGACGCTCGACAATCTGCTTGGTCACGGCGAGGCCGACGCCCAGGCCGCCAGCTTCGCGGGCGCGGCTGGCATCGGCGCGCCAAAACCGCCCGAAAATGCGCGACAGATCGTCTTTGGCAATACCGATGCCGGTATCAGAAACGGCAATGCTGACGTGCCTGCGGTCACTGAGCACCGACACCACGACCCAACCGCCCTCGGGGGTGTAGCGCATGGCGTTGCTCATGAGGTTGATAACACATTGCGTGATCATGTCGGGATCTGCCTCGACAACGTCATCGTGGCCCTGCGTCTCATCTGCAAAGCGCAAACGCAGGTCACGGTCGGCAAACAGGCGCTCCTGGCCATTCACAATCGATCGCACGAACGGAACCATGTCCACCGGTTCTAGATTGAGCGGAGCCGTGCTGTTTTCCATACGCGATAGGTCGAGCATCTGCTGCACCAGACGAGCCAGGCGACGCGTCTCGGAAGCAACGGTCTCCAAATGCTCATCGTCGGTGGGATACACGCCATCCTGCATGGCCTCGACCGTTGCGAGCATGGCCATAAGCGGCGTGCGAAGCTCGTGTGCAACGTCTGAGGTCAGGCGCTTCTCGTGTTTCATATCCTTCTCGAGCGAAGTGGCCATCTCATCGAAGGTCTCACCCAGCTGATCGATCTCGTCATCACCGCGCAGCCCCGTGCGAGCCGACAGGTCGCCGTCACGGATTTGCTTTGCGGTACTGGTGATGCGATGAATCGGCTTGGTGAGCATGCGCGACACGAGCGATCCGATAACGACCGAAATGCAGATTGCA
>USIL01000159.1:0-4057 GCA_900554655.1 uncultured Collinsella sp. | reverse complement strand
TAATCGTCATCGCTGATGCCGGTGGTTACCTTGACGTAGACGTAGCCGTCGGGAGCGGTCATGGAAGTCTCAGCATTGGCAGCGCTGGGCGAATCCTTGGTCACCAGCACATAGCTGCCCCGGACGAGGGCGGCGTTGGGCAGGGCCAGAACGTCCTTGACGCTGGCGGTGGTGATCTTGGCCGAGGCATTCATGCCGGGCAGCAGATCGCCCATCTCGTCGATGCGGACGGTGACGGGGTAGCTGGTGGAGCCGTTGGCAGTGGTGCCGGCCACGAGGATGCTGCTGATGGTGCCCTTATAGGTCTCGCCCGGGACGGCGTCGGCGGTGATGTCCACCTCCTGGCCGACCTCGAGGGAGCGGATCTTCAGCTCGTCCACATTGAGCTTCATTTCCAGATAGCTCATATCGTAGATGGTGCAGAGGTTCTGCATGGCTGCGTCGTTGGCGCTGAGCTTATCGCCGGCTTTGACCTTTTTGTCCACGATGGTGCCGCTGATGGGCGCATCGATGGTGTAGTGGCTGATGTTCCGCTCTGCGGAAGACATCCGCAGCTCGGCGGAGCGAAGATTGTCGGCGGCGTTCTGGGCCTGCTTGTCCTTAGCGGCGTCGTACTCGGAGTTCTCCGAAAGGTCGCCGAACGCGCGGGCTTCCTTGATGTCCTCGACGATCTCCTTGGCGTAATCGCCCTCACGCCAAGCGAGCTCCTCGACGAGCTTCTGGCGGCCCTCAGCGGTCAGTACGATCTGGCTTGCGTCCATACGGATATCTCCCCAACTCTGATCAAACAATCAACTGTCAACAAAACGAAAAAGACCGGCTAGCCTGCGGGCAAGCCGGTCAGGTGCTCACCCCAAAGGGATGGGACTACTCTGCGTCCGCGTCGCTGTCCTCTGCCTGCTTCTTCTTGGCAGCAGCGAGCTTGGCCTCGAGCTCAGCGATCTCCTTGTCCTCCTCGGACTGCTCGACCACGACCTCCTCGGCCTGCTTGGTCTCGGCCTTATCGTCGCCCTCCATACCCTCGCGGATATTCTTGACGGTAGAGCCGAGGGACTTGCCGAGCTTCGGCAGGTTCTTGGGCCCGAAGATAATCAGGACAACGACGAGAATAATGATGAGCTCAGGAGCCCTCAGTCCAAACATGTAGACCTCCACAATACAGCGAGACAAGCTCGAATGAGTATACCGCGGGTATCGCGGTATCACAACACTAGCTAAAAAAAGGGACCGCAAGAAGCGGTCCCTCCTCATGCTCTGGTCGGGTTGACTGGATTTGAACCAGCGACCCCTGCGTCCCGAACGCAGTGCTCTACCAAACTGAGCCACAACCCGTTAGCTCGACTATAGTAACAAAGATTTCCGTCGTGTGCTAGAGAAATTTTTACTTCTTTGGCACTTCGATGCGAACCGTGTTGGGAATGAGCTCCGTCGCGCAGGCCCACCAGCCGTTTTGCTGGGCAGCGTCGGCAAGCCTTTCGGCCGTGGCGGCGGTGTCGCAAATGGCAAACGAGCAGGCGCCCGATCCGCACACATCTACAGCAACGGTGCCGTCCTGTTTACGCAGCCAATCGAGAACCGTTTGAATCTGCGGCTCCATCTGTGCGGAAATGACACCCAGGTTGTTATGGATGAGCGCATATGCCGTCTCGGCATCACCAGCATGCAAGGCAGAAGCTATCGCGCCGGGCTTGTCTGCAGGCACCGGAGCCTCGTCAAAACGTCGATAGGCTTCAATTGTCGAAACGCTTGCCTCGCGCGGCTTGACCAACACGACGGGCGTTGCGGGCAGCGCGGGATACTCAGTTGCCAGCACGTCTCCCCCACCTACGTAGAACGCAGGGCTCGCGTGCAAAAAGAACGGGACGTCAGCACCAATACCCCGCGCAATGTCGTCGAGCGCGGGGTCGGTGCGATCAATGCCCCAGAGCTCCGCCAAGGCGACAATGACCGCGGCCGCATCCGTCGAGGGGCCGCCCAAGCCGGCGCACAATGGAATGCGCTTCTCAATCGTCACGCAGATGTTTGCCTCGCGACCATAATGCTCGGCCATAGCAGCGGCCGCACGATACGCCGTATTCTTTTGCATGGGAAAGTCGGATGCCGGAATCGTCTGGACGATCAGCGCCTGTGCCGGCGTAACCGTCACGGTATCGACAAGACCGACGGCTGCCATCAGGGAATCGACCTTATGGTAGCCGCGGTCGTCACGCTCGGTATGAACCCCCAGATAGAGGTTGATCTTTGCCGGCGCGGAAAGGGTCAGGGACCAATCGGTCACCGCTAGTGCTCCTCGAGCTGATTGCCGAGCGGGGTAAAAATGTGCTCGCCGCTCTCGGGGTCGAACAGCTCGACCTGGCCGGTGAGAACATCAATATACTGGTAGGACTGACGCGACTTGCGGCCACGGCGCTCGTCGACCTCGACGATAAAGACTGCCGGATGGACGCTCTTGATGGTGCCCATGCGCTCGACGACGCGGGTGCGGCCCATGTTGGCCTTCACCTTAACGCGATCGCCCACCATATCGGTCAGCTTCTCGTGGATGTCGTCGACGTGATTGACTTCCATCTCTTCCATGAACAGGGCCTCCAGAAGGTGCAATTCAAAAAGGGGATAATACCCCTAAGATAGACAAAACTCTAATACTATAGCACCCTGTTACAACCCCGCGCAAGTAGCTAAATAAGCCTCGTCCCAAATTGACTACCTACAGATTGTCGGTATCGAGGACGATGGTGAATGGACCGTCGTTGACGAGGTCGACCTTCATGTCGGCGCCGAAAATGCCATGCGCTACGTGCTCGACGTCCTCGCGCACAAGCGTCAGGAAGTACTCGTAGAGCTCGTTGGCAACATCGGGGGCGCCAGCATCCGTAAACGATGGACGGCGGCCGTGACGACAATCGGCGAACAGCGTGAACTGCGACACCACGAGAACCTCGCCGTCGACATCGGCAAGTGCCAGGTTGGTCTTGCCGTTCTCGTCCTCGTTAATGCGCAAGCCCCGGAGCTTGCCCCACAGCTTATCGGCCTCGGCGCGCGTGTCGCCGTGGCCCACGCCCAGCAGCACTAGATAGCCGCGCCCAATTTTGCCCACGCACTCGCCGTCGACCGTCACGCCGGCGTTAAGCACGCGCTGCACCACCGCGCGCACGGTCTACTCCTCGCCCGTCAGCTTGGCGGTTAGGTGCTCGAGCGCATGGAATCGATGGCTGATGGCGTTCTTCTCGTCCGCCGTCAGCTCGGCCATGGTCTTGCCCGGCGTGTCGACCGGCAGGAACAGCGGGTCGTAGCCAAAGCCGTGATCGCCGCGGCCCTCGTGCGCGATAACGCCCTCGCAGGCGCCCTCACCATAGGTGACCAAACCGTCCGTGTCGATGAGCGCGACGACGCTCATAAAGCGCGCAGTGCGGTCCTCGTCGGCCACGCCCTCCAGATTCACGAGCAGCTTGGCATTGTTGGCGGCATCGTCGCCGTGAACGCCCGCGTAGCGCGCGCTATACACACCGGGCTCACCGTCCAGCGCGTCGACGACCAGGCCCGAATCGTCGGCAATGGCCATGAGCCCCGTCTCTTCGACGGCAGCCTGCGCCTTGATGATGGCGTTCTCCAAAAACGTCGTGCCGTTTTCCTCGGGGTCCTCAAAATCGCCCAGCTGGCCGAGCGCCACAAAGCGAACCTCGGGCATAACCTTGCCCAAAATGGCCTCGATCTCGGTGAGCTTATGGGCGTTGCCCGTTGCCACGACGATGGTCGCCGCCGGGTCGAGGGTGTCGATGTCGATCTTCTCAAGTGCCATAGCTGGCCTCCTTGTCTCTATAGCAATGCCGAGTTGAGAACGACGAGGACCTCGACCTCTCTCCCCTCTCAATCAACGGCAGCCTTATGCTTTGGCGTTTCCGCAGATAAAACCTGCCAAAATAAACCTGTCCCTTTTTGGCAGGTTAGGCGAGGACTTGGCGCTGGAGCTCGATGAGCTCGGCAATGCCCTTGTCGCCCAAATCGAGCAGGGAATTGAGGCGCTTGCGGTCGAAGGGTGCCTGCTCGCCAGTACCCT
>USIL01000158.1:0-4086 GCA_900554655.1 uncultured Collinsella sp. | reverse complement strand
GTGCCCCAGGGCATCACCGCCATGATGGGCGTAGACCCCGAGGGCAGTGTGGAAACCATCACCGCCGCCATGACGGAGGCGCTGTCCACCGTCACCACCTCTCAGATCACCTATGCCGCCCGCAATTCTGACTTTGACGGTTTTGAAATTCACGAGGGCGATTATCTGGCGCTGAAGGAGGGCAAGCTGTTCGGCACCGACTCGCAACTGGACGCTCTGCTGGAAAAGCTGGCGGAGGAGGGCAAGAACGCCTCCTTCATCGCTCTGTATTACGGCGAGGATGTGTCCGAGGCGGACGCACAGGCCGCAGGCGCTAAATTTCAGGCAATCTGTCCCGATGCGGAGATCAGCGTGCTCTCTGGCGGACAACCGGTCTATTACTACATTATCTCGTTTGAATGAGCTATCTTCAGGCGGGGCAGTTCTTGTAACTGCCCCGTTTTTTGAAAATTGAAAGGAGAACCCTATGCTGTTTTTATGCTACCCCAAGTGCTCCACCTGCCAGAAGGCGAAGGCGTGGCTGCAGGAGCGCGGCGTGGCGTTTGACGAGCGTGATATCAAGCAGGACAATCCGACCGAGCAGGAGCTGCGTGCGTGGCACGAAAAGAGCGGTCTGCCGCTTAAGCGGTTCTTTAACACGAGCGGTCTGCAGTATAAGGCGCTGGGGCTCAAGGACAAGCTGCCGGCTATGACCGAGGACGAGCAGTATGCGCTGCTCGCGACCGACGGCATGCTGGTCAAGCGTCCGCTGCTGGTGGGCGACGACTTTGCGATTCCCGGCTTTAGGGAAGCGGCTTGGGCCGAGGCGTTGCTGTAGCGGCTGCGGAAAGTGCGACCCGGAATTCGCTTCCAGAATGGGATGCGCTTTCCCAAAGTGGCCGGTTGCGGAAAGCACGTCCCATTCTGAGCTTCGATTGTGGGACACGGTTTCCGGTTGAGGGCTCGACGGGAAAGTGGGGACCAGTTTGAGCTTGAAATCTGGGACGCACTTTCCGCCGGCGGGCCTGCCCCAGTCAGTCCGCCAGCTGTGCCCATTCGTGCGGATCGTAGACCTTTACGTGTTTGTTGGGCTTGCCGCTCCAGTACTCCTCGTCCATAAAGGGCAGATATGCCTGAACGCCGGGGCAGATAAAGGGAATCCGCTGCTGTTGCAGTCGCTCGCGCTGGCGCTGCTCCAGGTGCGCCTCGGATATGACGGTCGGCATACCGGACAACTCGACGAGGCTTGCCTGGATTCGCTTAAGGTCGGGGAGTCCCGCGTGCCATGACATCCGCATGATCAAAAAGGATGCACGGCGGTATTTTGCCTGCACCACAGTAATGGCGGGGCGCAGTGTGGGATGGATTTTGTCCCGTTCGGGCCAAAGGTCGGCAGTGATCTCGAGGCCCAGGGTCTCCCATAGGTAATCAAGCTCTTCGTCCATGGTACCTCGATATCTACGCGATCATTGATACTTCGATTGTGTTGCCTGGTGCTATCGTTTTCGCGGTAGAATCTGCCAACGGTTGACGGCTACCGCTCGCGGTGTTTTGCCCTTCGTGTACAGCGGTCGGCTTCACAGGTCCTTCACGGGTTGGACTAAATTAGGCCAATTTGACTGAATTTCAAAAAAGTCAAAATTGGGGCTTGCGTCACGGCGAGACTTCCCGTATATTTCTTTCTTGCGCAAAGGCACAGCCGAGCGCAGCGATGCAGTCATTGGGATGTCGTCTAATGGCAGGACAGCGGATTCTGGTTCCGTCAATGGGGGTTCGACTCCCTCCATCCCAGCCATTGCATTTGCTACATATGGCCCGTTCGTCTAGCGGTTTAGGACGCCGCCCTCTCAAGGCGGAGATCACCAGTTCGAATCTGGTACGGGCTACCAAAATTGAATGCCCGGGCCTCGTAAGAGACCCGGGTTTTGTGTATTGACCGATGCTTAAGGCGCGCGTTGGGTCTGCCGCCCGGATCGAGGAGTAGCCATGGATCTGCCCATCAGCTTGCAAGACATCACGTATGCCGAGAACTATCTGGCGCAGGGCGACCTGGCTACGGCGACGCCGCTGCTGGAGCGTCTGGTGGAGCTCGCCGAGGAGTATATCGACGCTGAGTGCAAGACGGAGGAGAAGCGTCAATACTTTAGCTTCGATAGCAAGTTTGAGCGCTTGGCCTATCGCCGCGTGGAGAAGGATCCGCGCGAGCTCGTGCAGGTCGAGGTGCCGTTTGACCGCCTGTACTCTGACATGGCGTTTGCCTACATTCGCCAGCAGGATTATGTGAGCGCTCGTAATGCCCTGATGCAGGCTGTGCGTTGGGACCCCATGAACTGCAACTACCGCCTGGATCTGGCCGAGCTGTTCCGCGCTCTCGAGGACAAGCAGGAATGGGCATCGCTCTCGTTCTCGGTGCTGGAGCGTGCAAGCGATGGCAAGTGCGCCGCCCGCGCTTACGCCAATCTAGGTCAGTACTTCTTGGAGCCCGAGACCGAGAACATTTCGGCTGCCGTGGGCTGCGCGCGTCTGGCGCTGCGCCTGGCGCCCAACGATGCGCATACGACGCGCCTGCTCAACAAGATCCATACCACCTATCCGGATGCCGCCGATGAGAGCGACGACCACGTGATGGGTGAGCTCGCCCTGCAGGGCGTGCCGACCTCACCTTCGGCCGAGATCGCCATCTGCCTGATCATGTGTGCGACCGATGCTGCAAGCGACGGCGACAAGCAGGAGGCGACGCGCCTGACGGTGCGTGCTCGCGACTTGGTGGGCGAGGAGGCCTGCGCGGCGATTATCAAACTGGTGCGCGAGAGCGATGCCGAGCTCAATGCCGAGCGCAAGGCAAAGCGCGCAGGTGCCGACAAGGGAACCGATGGCGCCAAGGAGGCCGGCGATGCCCAGTAAGCGCGAGCGCAAACTCATTTCCAAGAATCGCTCGGCACATCACGAGTACTTTATCGATGAGACGTTTGAGTGCGGTATTGAGCTGAGCGGCACCGAGGTCAAGTCGATTCGCGAGCGCGCCTGTCAGATCACTGACACTTTTGCGCTGATTCGTGGCGGCGAGTGCTGGCTCGTCGGACTGCATATCCACCCTTATAGCCATGGTGGCGTGTGGAATCGCGATCCCGATCGTCGGCGTCGTCTGCTGCTGCACCGCAAGGAGATCGACTTTCTTGACGGCAAACTTCGCAACCGTGGTTATGCGCTGGTTCCGTTGGAACTCTACTTTAATACCGACGGCCGCGTAAAGCTGCTGCTGGGTCTGGGTCGCGGCAAGAAGCTCTACGACAAGCGCGAGGACATGGCCAAGCGTGATGTCCAACGCGAGATCGACCGCGCCCTTAAGGAACGCAACCGCTAGGCACTCTGTATAAGTTGCGGTGGAATACGGACTGTTTTGCCTGTTTGAGGGGCTATTCAGTCCCTATTTCACCGCAACTGCGGGCGTCTCATCTTTCTTACTGTTCTGACACATATGTCTCAAAGGCGGCGTCCGTTATGGGCGTCGCCTTTTTTGTGGGTACATACATCCATGAGGTTCCAACCCGAGCTAGGGGAGTGATCGTTATGGACAAAACTGCGTTCTTTACCATGCCGAGCGGTCTGTACGTGGTGAGCGCTGCGGCAGACGGGCTGCGCGCCGGCTGCGTCATCAACACTGCGGTGCAGGTGACGTCCATGCCGCCGCGTATTTCGGTTGCCGTGAACAAGGACAATGTCACCTCGGGCGTCATCGCATCGGCCAAAGCGTTCGCGCTGACCGTGATCGATCAGACGGCCGACATGCTCTACATCGGTAACTTTGGGTTCCGCACCAGCAGCGATTATGACAAGTTTGCAAAATACGAGACCCGCGAGACGGCTCTGGGCATGCCCTATGTGCCCGAGCACGCGGCGGCCCTGTTTAGCTGCCGTTTGATCGACACTGTGGATGTGGGCACGCATCTGCTGTTTATCGGCGAGGTCGAGGATGCCGAGCGCCTGAGCGACGAGACGCCGCTGACGTACGACTACTATCACAAGGTGCTAAAGGGCAAGACGCCGCCCAAAGCCTCGTCGTATCAAGGCTAGAAATGTTCTAAAAATACTTGCATTATGTTATTG
>USIL01000157.1:0-4108 GCA_900554655.1 uncultured Collinsella sp. | reverse complement strand
GTGCTTACCGGTTATATACACGTGTAGCCCAACAGCTAAGGAGCCGCTGTGGACATCATCCTATCCAATTCAAGCGACAAGCCCATCTACGAGCAGATATCCTCGCAGGTCAAAGCTCAAATCCTTTCGGGCACGCTCACTGCGGGAGCCAAACTCCCCAGCATCCGTGCACTCGCGAGCGACCTGGGTGTGAGCGTCATCACCACCAAGCGCGCCTACGCCGACCTAGAGCAACTCGGGTTTATCTGCACCGTGCAGGGCAAGGGCTGCTTTGTCGCCGAGGGCAACCAGGAACTCTTGCGCGAAAACCAGCTCTGCCATATCGAAGAGCTGCTTGCGAAAGCGGCAAGCCAAGCCGAAGCCTTGGGCGTCACGCGCGACAAACTGCACGAGATGCTCGACCTGGTAGCCCCCGAAACCATGCAGTAGCCATCTGCAAGAAAGGCTATACCATGCAAAACCTTTTAGAACTCAAAGGCATCTCACGCCGTGTGAGCGATCGCTTTTCGCTGCGCGACGTCACGCTTGCCGTGGAGCCTGGCCAGATCGTCGGCTTTGTAGGCGCAAACGGTGCCGGCAAAACAACGACGATTCGCGCCGCGCTCGGGCTTATAAAGCTCGATGCCGGCGAAGTGCACCTGTTTGGGCAGCGCTGTGGCGCCGACGCGCCCGATGAGTCGCAACGCCATCTACGCTCCCGCGTCGGTCTTGTCCTGGACACGTGCCCCTTCCCCTCCACGCTCAAGGTGGGCCAGATCGAGGCGCTCGTAGGCCCGGCGTACCCCACGTGGGACCGCGAAACGTTCGCCGGATTCATCAACCGATTTGGCCTCGATCCCAAGACAAAGGTCAAGGACCTCTCCCGCGGCATGGGCATGAAACTGCAGCTTGCCTGTGCACTCAGCCACAATGCCAAGCTGCTCGTTTTGGACGAAGCCACCGCGGGCCTCGATCCCATGGCACGCGAGGAACTGCTTGATGAGCTGCTTGCCTTTGTCGCCGACGGCCAGCACAGCGTGCTGCTCTCGAGCCACATTACGTCCGACCTCGATCGCACCGCTGATCGCGTCATCTGCATCGATAATGGCGCGATTATTTTTGACCTGCCGCGCGAGGACATTACCGACCGCGCCGGCATCGCCCACTGTACCCAAGCACAGGCTGCCGAGCTTATGACTTGCGTCGAAGGCGCCCGTGCCGTCCACCACGCCTATAGCGTGGACGTGCTCGTGCCCAACCGTCGCGAAACGCTCGAGGCCTTTCCCGAGATTCCCTGCGACCGGGCAACCATTGATGACTATCTTCGCCTCATGCTGAAAGGGGCTTCGAAATGAAACGCGCCTTTATGTCCGAGCTCGCCATCGTTCGCACGCTCATCCCGAGCATCGCGGGTGTCGGCCTGTTCATCTTCGTCGTGTTGACGCTCGCCAACGCGTCGGATGGCGATTCCGGTATGAGCGCCGGTGCCTGCGCCGTCAGTGCCATGTCGCCCATCATAATCATGAACTCGCTGGCAGGCTTCGACAATCAAAATGGCTGGGAGCGTTATCGAGCAACGTTGCCCTTCTCGCGCAAAGACATTATTTGCGCACGCTACCTGTGCATCGTTGTCTTCTCGGCCATCATGGCCTGCGCCGCCGTGCTTTTGAACATCATCGCCCTTCCGTTCTTCAACAGCGCGGGCGTGGCCTCGACAGGACAAACCATCTTTGAGATCGCAATTGCCTCGGCAGCATCGATGCTCATCTCCCTCATGATGGTGTTCTTGGCACAGCCGCTGTTCTTCCGATTTGGACACATGGAGGCACTGCGCCTATCCGTTAGCCTGTTTGCCCTACTCGGATGCCTTACCATGGCAGCGCTGAGCTCCTCCAACCCCATCAGCAACTGGCTTATGTCGATTGCCGGGGCGAATCCCGATCCTGCCGTCCTTGGCTGTCTGTGTGCAGGAATTGCCGTACTGGCGCTCGCACTATGCGCAATCAGCTGCACCGTCAGCACCAAGGTTTATCGAGTACGCGATCTGTAGCCACACGAGTCTCAATCCGCGAAGGACGCGATCGCCCCCCTCCCCGCAAATCCGTGGCAAAGGGCATGTCCCCGGCGTGCGCCACTGTACTACTTGCGCAGCGGCTTGGGCAGTGGAATGCCGGCGGCGATGACGGCCGCGATGATCATGCAGACGATACCCTTGAGTGGGAAGCACATGAGCAGCAGGCCCACGACCATGACCGGCTGGCGCATGACCGCACCCATCGTCGATGCCGTGCAGACGGCGACGCAAAAGACCGGATCGGCGCCGGTGAGGATGGCAAGGCCGTAGCCCAGGCTTACGCCCGAGAAGATAACCGGGAAGAAGTGACCGCCGCGCCAACCAAGGTTGATGAGGGCGGGCGTCAGCATGGCCTTAACAAGACCGGTCGCGATAAGCACGCCAGCGGGAATGGTCAGATAGGTTTCCATGAGCACGTCGGCCTGGGTCTCGCCGGCAAACATGGTATAGGGCAGGACCGTGCCACAGATGGCGAGTGCCAAACCGGCCAGCATGGCCTTGACGACAGGACGCTCCCCTATTGCATGGGACAGTGCCTCGCTTGCATGCTCAGAGACAAAGTACAGCCAGCCGCAGACGGTGCCGATCAACGACAGAGGGACGAGCCAGGTAAGCTCTAGGTTGCCCACCTCGGCGGACTCGAACCTGGGCATGCCCATGCCGCCGCCCACAAGCTGTCCAAGCAGCAGGTAGGTGCCCAGACCGCCGGCAATCGCAATACCGTAGACCACCGTCTTTTGCGCCTTGGGCAGCTTGATGGTGATCTCGCCGGACGCGGACTCATCGTAGGCGTCTTCACCCTGGCCGTCGGTGCTACCGGCAAGCGGCGCCACAAAGCCAAAGACGGGCGCGGTAAAGAGCGCCGTCAGGGCAGCCTGGGTGCCCAGCAACGTGAGCTCCCTAAACTCGGCGCCAAAGCGACGCATGCGGTCGCCGACCCAGCTGCACAGACCGGCGATAACGCCGGTCAGGCCGGCCTCCGGTCCAATGCTTCCGCCAAACAGCAGCGGCAGCAATGCCGCGAGCGAAAGCTTGCCCAGGTTGTCGTACGGGTAGCGCCCGTCTTGCTTAACCTTAGCCATCACCTGGTTGAGGTCATCGGTCTTGGTGCCTGTCATCTTTTCGTACAGACCGATTAACAGGCCGCCCAGCAGGCAGACAAAAAACGGGTACGGCAGAAAGCCAAACGGGCCGCTGGCAAGCTCGGGCGAAGCGACGCCCAGCGCGTGCGGAATCTCGGTCCATAGATAGTCGATACCGTGCTCCATCGCAAAAAAGAACAGCCAGACTGCGGCACCCGCGAGTGCACCGGTCACGGCAACGCTGACCAAAAACAGCGCTCGGTTCGTGGGTTTAGCGAGCTTATCCATCGGGTCCTCCCGCGGTCAAAGTCGACATAGATACGTTTTATTGTAGAGCGAGCGTTACCCGAACGAGCCAACCACTTGCGCCGCAAACGGCACCATTGGGAGCCATAGTGGGGCAGGCTCAAGACTTATCCGTTGATAATCGAGGCAATCTCGCGCAAATCGTCGGCAAAGTAGATGCCGTGCTGGCGCCTCGGGCTCGAAAGCCCCTTATCAATCATGCGCCCGAGCAACGCCTTGAGGTCGTTGTAGTAACCGTCCAGGTTATACAGGATGCACGGAGAGCTCAGGTGCCCCAACGACACCGCGGACATAACCTCGGCAATCTCCTCGAGCGTGCCCGTGCCGCCCGGAAATGCGATGAACGCATCGCCGAGCTCGATCATCTTGGCTTTGCGCTCGGCCATGTCGCTCGTCACGATAAGGTCGTCGATTCCGTCGTGTTGAAACTCTGCCTCGATAAAAAAGCTCGGTTCCACACCCGTCACATGTCCGCCTGCCTCGAGTACGCTATCGGCGAGCGCGCCCATCAGTCCCGATTTGGACCCGCCGTATACGAGCGCGTGTCCGTTGGCGCCAATCCAATTGCCCAGCTCCTGCACCGCGGGCAGAAACGCCGGGTCGTTGCCGACGCTCGCGCCCAGGTACACCGTGATGTTCATATGCAATCCCCCTCGTCGTGACGCGC
>USIL01000156.1:0-4211 GCA_900554655.1 uncultured Collinsella sp. | reverse complement strand
CCAGCTCCTTGTGCGCCGCCGGGGCGATGGTCACGCCCAGCGCGCCGTAGATCTCCTTGGCGATTCTGCGGATCTTATCCTCGAGCGGGAGGCTGTCCTCGTAGAGCATATGGAAGTCCGCTTTGCCCTCGTCCAGCACGGCGAGCACCTCGTTTGCAAGCGCCTTGCCGCCCTCGCCCCCAACATCGTGGTCAAGCTTCCCGTGTGCGAGGCCGGCCTTGCCGCCTGCCGTGCACTGGCCGATGCTGGCGTGCGCGTCAACATGACGCTCGTCTTCTCGCCGACGCAGGCCCTTATGGCCGCCAATGCCGGTGCTCGCTACATCAGCCCGTTTGTCGGTCGTTTCGATGACATCGCCGAGGACGGTATCTCGCAGCTCGACAACGTCGTGACCTGCATTAAGAACTACGACTGGACGGGCAAGAACGTCGACGACACCGTCGAGATCATCACCGCCTCGGTTCGTACGCCCAACCACGTGACCCAGGCCGCGCTACTCGGTGCCGATATTGCGACCGTGCCCATGGCCGCTCTCAAGAAGTGCCTGCATCATCCGCTGACCGACCAGGGCCTCGCCTCTTTTGAGGCTGACTGGCAGAAGGTCGTCGCTCAGGCTTAACGAGTGGATTGCCCCGGCATCGCGTCATCCGGTGCCGGGGTTGTTCTCAAGAGAGGAATTCGTATGACCAACCAGGAGCTGGCGAAGGTCGCCAATGAGGTCAGGAAGGGTGTCGTGACTGCGGTTCACGCGGCCAAGTCGGGACACCCGGGTGGATCGCTCGGTGCTGCCGACATCATGACGTATCTGTACTTTGAGGAAATGAATATCGATCCTGCCGACCCTCACAAGGCCGATCGCGATCGCTTTGTGCTCTCCAAGGGTCACGCGGCGCCGGGCCTGTATTCGGTGTTGGCAAATCGCGGCTATTTTCCCGTCGAAGAGCTCGAGACGCTCCGTCATATTGGCAGCCGACTGCAGGGCCATCCCAACATGAACGACGCCCCTGGCATCGATATGTCCACCGGATCGCTCGGTCAGGGCATCTCTGCTGCAGTTGGAATGGCGCTTGCCGCTAAGCACTGGGGCGACGGCTACCGTGTCTACACGTTGCTGGGCGACGGTGAGTGCGAGGAAGGCCAGGTGTGGGAGGCGGCCATGTTCGCCGGCAACCATGCGCTCGACAATCTTGTTGCCGTCGTCGACCACAACGGCTTGCAGATTGACGGCACGATCGATGAAGTCAACTCGGCCATGCCGCTCGCTGACAAGTTCCGCGCCTTTAAGTGGCATGTGATCGAGCTCGCCGACGGTAACGACATGGCGCAGATTGAGGCGGCTTTCGCTGAGGCTCGTGAGGTGACCGGCGTGCCCGTCGCTATCATCGCCGAGACGGTGAAGGGCAAAGGCGTCTCCTTTATGGAGAACCAGGTTGGCTGGCATGGCAAGGCGCCCAACGATGAACAGTTTGAGCAGGCCATGGCCGAGCTCGCGGCAGCAGGAGAGGAGCTCTAATGGCAGAGGTCAAAAAAGTCGCCACGCGCGTAAGCTACGGCGAGGCGCTCGTCGAGCTGGGCAATGAACACGATGACTTTGTAGTGCTCGATGCCGACCTGGCTGCCGCTACGCAGACGGGTAAGTTTAAGGCTGCGCACCCTGAGCGCTTCTACGATGCCGGCATTGCCGAGAGCAACTTGATGGGGCTCGCCGCCGGCATTGCGACCACGGGCCACGTCGCCTTTGCGAGCACCTTTGCCATGTTCGCCGCCGGCCGTGCGTACGAACAAGTGCGTAATTCCATTGGCTATCCGCACCTCAACGTCAAAATCGGTGCCACGCATGCGGGTATCTCGGTCGGTGAAGACGGCGCCACGCATCAGTGCTGCGAGGACATCGCGCTCATGCGCACGATCCCGGGTATGACGGTAATCGTTCCCGCCGATGACATCGAGGCTCGCGCTTGCGTGCGCGCCGCCTATGAGTTTGAGGGCCCGGTTTACATGCGCTTCGGCCGCCTGGCAACACCGGTCATCAACGATCACGAGGACTATGAGTTCAAGATTGGTCGCGGCGTGGTCGTGCGCGAGGGGTCCGATGTGACCATCATCGCTTGTGGCCTTATGGTCGCCGAGGCGCTTGAGGCTGCCGAGGCGCTCGCTGCCGATGGTATCGATGCCGAGGTCATCAATATGCACACGATCAAGCCGCTTGATGAGCGCCTGGTGGTTGCCAGCGCCAAGAAGACCGGTCGCGTGGTCACTGCCGAGGAGCATTCGATTATCGGTGGTCTTGGCGAGGCCGTGGCCTCGGTGCTCGCGGAGCAGCATCCGGTGCCGATGCGTCGCGTCGGCGTGCGCGATGTGTATGGCGAGTCCGGCCCTGCGGTCGATTTGCTGCACAAGTACGGTTTGGACGCCGACGGCATCGAAGCTGCGGTCAGGTCCGTGTTGTAAGGAAGGTTTCCATGGGATTTGTATCTGCCAACCAAGTGACAATCGGGTATACCGCCGCCTCGCGCGAGGACGCCCTACATTATTTGTCCGAGCAGGCCATCGAGCTCGGCTTTGCCGATGACGCATCTGCCGTAGAGGCCGCCTTCATTGCTCGCGAGAACGAGGCCGAGACCGGCCTTGTCGCCGGTTTTGCCGTTCCGCATGCCAAAAGCGACGCGATCCACACGCCGGGCGTTGCCGTGCTTAAACTGACCGAACCCGTTGAATGGCCGAGCTTCGATGGGGTGCCCGTCGATGTTGCGCTCGCGCTGTACGTGCCCGCCGGCGAGGCCGGAACTACGCACCTGCGTCTGCTCTCCAAGGCTGCCGTGATGCTGATGGACGCCGGCTTCCGTGACAAGGTGCGCGCGAGCACCGATCCCGTTGAGATTGCGGAGCTCATCAATAGCGGACTCGAAGACTAGAACGGTCATCCCGTTCAATCAATTGATCCTTCTCCAAGGAAAAGGGCCGCGACGCCGTATGGGTGTCACGGCCCTATTTGCGTTTCCCCAGATAAAACCTGCCAAAATAAACCTATCCCTTTTTGGTAGGTTTCGGGGTGACAAGGGCTTGCACTTTAGCGTGCGACAGCGGATAATGCCGAGCATTCGACAATACGCTTATTGCTCTTTCTATAGATTGAGGAGGCCCCTATGGCCATGGAATTCAAACGCAAGTTGCCGATCCCCATGGAGATCCGCGAGGAAATGCCGCTTTCTGCCGAGCTAACCGCCAAAAAGCAGGCATTTGACGCCGAGGTCGCCAAAGTCTTTACCGGCGAGGACGCACGCAAGGTGCTCATCATCGGCCCGTGCTCTGCCGACCGCGAGGATTCGGTTCTCGAGTATATGAACCGACTGGCCAAGACCGCCGAGGAGGTCAAGGACAAGCTCATCATCATTCCGCGCGTCTACACCAATAAGCCGCGTACCAAGGGCACCGGCTACAAGGGTCTTCTGCACAACCCCAACCCCGAGGCTCCCGACGACCTGCTCGAGGGCGTCAAGGCCATCCGCCATATGCACCTGCGCGTTATTGAGGAAACGGGGTTCTTCACGGCCGACGAGATGCTCTATCCGTCAAACTACCAGTACCTCGTTGACCTGCTGAGCTATGTTGCCGTGGGCGCACGCTCGGTCGAGAACCAGGAGCATCGTCTGGTGTCGAGCGGCATTTCGGTACCCGTCGGCATGAAGAATCCCACTGCCGGCTCTACCACCGTTATGCTCAACTCCATTTACGCCGCGCAGGCGCACCAGAGCTTCATCTTCCGCAACTGGGAGGTCGAGTGCGACGGCAATCCGCTCGCGCACGCCGTTATGCGCGGCTACATCGGTCTCGATGGGCGCACCTACCCCAACTACCACTACGAACACCTCGAGCGCCTGGCCGAGCGCTATACCGAGCGCGCCGGCTATGCCAATCCGGCAGCGGTCATCGACTGCAACCACGACAACTCGGGCAAGCGCCCGCTGGAGCAGTACCGCATTTGCAAGGAAGTGCTCGACAGCTGCCGCCGCAACGAGTCCATCTCCAAGCTGGTCAAGGGCTTTATGATTGAGTCTTATCTGGAAGACGGCAACCAGCCGGTCGACGGCGGCGTCTTTGGTAAATCGATCACCGACCCGTGCCTGGGCTGGGAAAAGACCGACTACCTCATCCACGAGATCGCGGAGCGGGTGTAGGTTACGGCGTTTTACCAAACGCCGTAACCGGCC
>USIL01000155.1:0-4279 GCA_900554655.1 uncultured Collinsella sp. | reverse complement strand
GCTCTTGCCGATCTCCCAATACGCCTCAACCATCGCAAAGTTAACGGCGGTATAGGCCTTGTCGCGAGCGGCGTTGAGAATCGAGGAAACCTGCTTGTAAAAACCTTCGGGCACGATTGCCGATTCTCCACGGTTTACCAGTTCGCCCATCACTGTCGCCCCACTTTCCTCTTGTGGAATGCATCTTTATCTCATCTAGTTTAAAGCCTCGCGCGGACACGAATTGCTGTGCTGTCTGACATCATCGCATGGGGCCTTGCGGTGGTTAAAATGTGACCATAGAGGCAGTTTTAGCGAACCTCGCGGGAGTGACGCGTATGGACAACAACACGCTGCTATTCCAGGACAAAGGTTCGGGTAGGTTTAAAGACGTTAAGATCTACCCCAATCGTATCGAGGTGCTCAAGAAGGGCACTTTTGGCGGCAGGCACACCGAGATTGTCTACCTTAAGGACATCACGGGGGTCAACAGGATCAAGGGTCGCGACGTTTTCCTGCGTAACAGGCTGTTGACCGCTTGCGTCTTTAGCCTGAGTAGCCGTGCGAAGGCCCAGGAATTTGTGAAAGCGCTGAACATGGTGATGTAGCCGATAGCGGCGTTCGGGCCAAGGTAAAAATCAGGGGCACAGAACGGTGTTCTGCGCCCCGATTGAGTTAATGCGCCCAAAAGACTGGCTTGCCTATTCGTTAACGTCCTCGGTATTGTCGCGGTCACTGGCAAGCATTGCTGCACCTGCGACCGTTGTCGCCACGGCGGCGGCAGCGAGCCCGGCGGCAACGCCAGAGCCGTCGCCCGTGTTGGCGAGCTTTCCGCCCGAGCTCTTGCCCTGGCCTCTCTTGTTGCTCTTGCCGTTCTTGTCGGCGCCGCCTGCGTTGGAACCCGTGTCGCTGCCGGTGCCGCCCGCACTGCCCGAGGCCGCTACGGTAAAGCTTGCGGCTCCGTCGCTGGCGAGCGTGTAGTTCTGCGCCGCGTCGCCCAAGAGACCGTTCACGCGCACCCAGTACGTTCCTGCGGCAAATGTTTCGCCCTCGGCCATTGCCGTGCCCGGAGCGCCGTCCGCGTCGTGCACAAACTCGAGCTGGGCCGTGCAGGCATCGGTTTCGAGCTTGCCCTCGAGTGATGCCGCAATCTTGGCGCGCACGTCTTCGCCGGCCTTAAGGCCTTCGAGTCCCTCAAAATGGGGCGTCAGCGCGCGTGGATCGATATCGATGGGCACAGAGCCCTGCAGCCCCGTAACGGTCTCGTTGCCCAGGGCGTCGACATCCACGTATTCAATGGCAAACGCATGGCCCGAAGCTGTCGCGTTGAGCGCGTTGCTGCTGTCAGCAAGGCGGAAATGACCCTCGCCAACGGTCTTGCCATCCTGGAATGAGGCATCGCTCAGCGAGTCGCCGTACGTCATGCGCATGCTGGTCGGGAGATAGTACGGGAGATAGTACGAAGCCGTCTGCTTGTGCTCCGTATCGTAATTGCGCTGGTAGATGCTCCGGGCCAGCGCCGCATCAACAAAGTCGGATGCGATGATGCCAATGTGCTTGAGGTAATCTGACTTTGTTTCCTCGGTGCCGCCGGGATTGATGTACGGGCTCTTATACAGATGCTCGTTGACTACTCGTGCCGAGGTAAAAGGATTGCCTCCGTGCGACAAGCCCGTGCAGCTGGTGTAGTTGATAGACCAGCAGCGCTCCAGGACTTGCTCCTTGGCCCCGTTGTCGTCCTCGACATCTACCTCGTTGCGCGTGCGCCCGGTCGTTTCCTTCAGCGCATTATCGACCCAGCTGAGCTTGTCGGTTCCCGTGAGTTTGTACTTGTCCTGGGCGTATACCTTGGTGCAATAGGGCTCTTTGTCGCCTGTTTCCCCCGCGGCTTCAAAGCCCCGCGCGTCTTGGACGAGACACATAGTGGCGCTGTCGGAGTGAGCCTTGATCTTGTCATCCCATTCGGTAAGGTCGAGGCCCCACGTGTGGCCGCTTACACTGTTGCCGGCGAGCCTAAATCGACGCAGCAGAACGATCTTTCCGCGCACCTCGTGTAGCGCGGGGATTCGGCTCGACGTATAGAACAGTTTGGGGTTGTCGTCCAAAACCTTGGCGAAAGCCGTCGTAACACTTTCGTCGGTAGCCTCGTCGTTGCCTCGTGATACAAGCATGACGAGCGCTTCTGTCGGGTTTTCGTTCAAAAACGTTTTGAAGTAGCCTATGACATCGGAAAGATGCATAAAGTACGCGTCTTTTTTGAGCAGGTAGTAATCCCCGTGGTCGATACCGGGGTCGTCGCCCTTTCCGAGCCGGATATCAAAATAGCGAATGCCTTCGAGCAACTGCGTGGGAATGTAATCCTGCTGGCATTTTACTTGCGAGGATTGGGGCTCAGTGTCGTTGTCCACGCTGCAGGTGCCCGAATCGTGCGTACCCGGGATGCTCAGCTCGTCGAGGAACTTGTTGTCGTCGACGTATTTCATCCAACATGGCCCATCGACGTAGCTGCTGTACGTGATCCAGTCGAGGCTGCTAACCGTGGCATCGTTCTTTTTCATGTCGTAACCGATAAGTTCGAGCTCCCACGGAATGCTCTTACTCTTATGGCAGATCTTATTGTTGTCCTGGTCTTCGCCGTTCGATTCTATTGCCAGGTACTTAATGTCTTTTTTCTCGGTTTCTTTCTCGACCGTGCGGTCTCGGATGATATAGGTTCCGTTTGATTGACGCTCGAACGCAAAAGCGCGGCTGGGCTTGTTGTCATACTCGCCGCCCCATACGTGGATGACCTTTCCATCTTTGTCAGAGTCGTCGTCGACCGACCAAATGCTGTAGCCCGTCTTTTTATGCTCTTCGAAATTGAGCAAGGTGCGGATAGCATACCAGTTTGTATCGTCATTCTTGGTCGTTACGTTCTCAAGGATGAGCTTGCTGGACGTGCCGTCGTTAAACAGGTGGCAGACGTTGCCGCGAACGTTGCCGTCTTGGTTGACGCTCGCGGTGCGAAAATAGCCCGCGGGGCGAAGGCGAATGACGAACTTGTCGAGGGTGGCCGCCGGTGTGGGCGTGTCTTCTGCAAATGCCGCGCGCATGGGAAGGCCCAATCCCGCGGTTTCGGGCAGGCTTGCAAGCGGCGACAACGCCGCAAGTCCTAGGCCCAGCGTAAACGCTCGACGACTGATGGCGTGGTGTTCGGTCATAACTCCTCCATTCGCAGGGTGCGGTAATGCGCTCATTTTGGTCACTATACTGCCCGGATGTTTAAAGGTGTCGGCTTAAATTGTGTGCGCGGCGCTATAAATCGGCGGGGTGTTTGTCGTTTTCGTACTGTTGCTACATTTGGAGCGGTTCCGGCGTCCGGCATCCTCGCGTTCGTCAGGTGCCGGCATAAGAAAGGGAGGGTCGGTTTACCGGCCCTCCCTTAGTACGAAACGCTGGGGCACCGTCGCTTGTTTGCACTGCGCCCGTGTTTCCCGCTGCGCTCGCCAGTTGCTTAGCGCTTGATCTCGATATCGTCGAGCTTGACGTCCATGGCCTCGGTCTTGGCTTCGGCGATGTCGTCGGCAAATTCCAGAGACTTCATCATGGTCTCGACGGCGTCCTTGTGCTCCTCGACGTTGTCGATGCGCACATACACACTGCCGCCGTCAACGTCGGTGAAGTATTCGGTCGTTACGCCGCCCGAGTGCGTGAAGTAGGCACTGCGCCAGGTCTTGCCGTTGTACTTAACGGGATCGCTCTCGGTCCATCCGGAGTTGGCCTTCCACTTTGCCTCGTAGTCGAACAGCTCGTCAGCGTTCTTGTCAGAGTCGAAGACGGGGATGAAGCGGTCGCTGGCGTGCTCGCTCTCGGTGAACTTAAACTGGGCCCTATCGGCCGTGTCGCCTGCGACGTCCGTGATTTCGACGCCCTCGGGCACCTCGACCTTAAACCAGATGAAGTCGGTCCTCATATCCACGGCTGGCTTTTCTGCGCCGCCGCCACCGCCACTGCCGGTAGCGCCGCCGCTTCCGCCGCAACCCACCAGGGCAACCGCGGCAAAGAGACTGATGCAGAGGCTGAGAATCGCAAAGGCCTTCTTTTTCATGGTCGTGTCCTCCTCGATCTGTAACCGCCCATGGATTACCTGCCTTTACTGTACGCGTGGACGGCTCGCTAGGGTGGGCCATGTGTCCCATTCTGAGGGCTGGAATTGCGCCGACAAGTGGCAATATGCGCGGGTCCAAAAGAGGGGAGGGCCGATGCTGTCGGCCCTCCCCGGGGTGAGGTGCCCGTTGATTTAATGGGGCGCGCGTGCGTG
>USIL01000154.1:0-4298 GCA_900554655.1 uncultured Collinsella sp. | reverse complement strand
TGAAGACGATATCTTCGCACGATTGCTCGATTTCCTCGATCAGAATCGACAAAGGGAGCGAATGCGTGGTGAACATCGACTTGCGGGCCACGTCACGTTTGTCGAGCAAGCGGATGGCGCCGACGGGCAGCGCCATATCGGCGGCATCGACCAATACCAAACGCGGCGGACGTTCGCGCTTGACCTCGATGATGTCATCCTCGGGCGTCTGACCACCGTCGATGGTGTACCAACCGGCAATGGGCGCGTCCTCCATCTTTTTGGAGAGCACGGGGCCGGCGGCATCGTCGGCACGCAGCACGCTTCCCGCCGTGAGCACGATACCCGCAAACGGGGCGCCGTTCACACGACCATCCACAACGCGACCCATTACTGCAACCTTCCCGTCAGATACACGCCCGACACATCGCGAACGCGCTCAACCAGATCGCGAAACTTCATTAAGAACGCGACCTGCTGGGCATGCAGGCCAAAGTCGTCGTCGAACACCGAGATGCCGGCCTTGGCCGAGCCGCGAAAACCGCGCTCGTCGAGCAGCGTGTCGCAGGCCTCGAGCAGCGACGGCACCGCCGCCTTGTCGAGCTGGCACTCGCCAAAGGAGCGGATGGCCTCGAACTTGGTCTTAGCCTCCCCCTCCGGCAGCGCGTCGACGAGCGAATAGAACACATCCACCGGCACCGACAGGCGCGGCTCAAAGCAGTCGAGCACGCCGGTGTGGTGGCCCACGGCGAGCGTGTAGTACAGCACGTCGCAGGCCTCCTGGGGAACGTCTTCCTCGGTCTCCACAAACTTACGCGTGAGCTCGTAAAAGACCACCTGGTCGGGAGCATGGCCCAGGCAGGGGTCGGCGACGCCCTCGGCAGCCTCGTCGCTTGCGCGCGAGGCATCGCCAAAGGAGCCGCCGAGCATACCGGGGCCCGCAAAGTAACCAGAGCGGTCCGTGAGCTCCATCTAACGACCTCCGGCCAGCACCAGATCCTGCAGCGCCGAGTAGACCTCAACGCGGCGAGGATCGTCCTGCTTGTCGATGAGCAACGCCATGGCACCGCGGATATCGCCCTTGGGCGCGCCCTCGAGCGTATCCATGAACTCATTGGCCAGGTCGCGGCCGTAACGGTAGCCGCTCATGGCGCGAGCCTCGCGCTCGATGGCAACGCGCAGCTTGTACGGCACGCCAGGGTGCAGGATATCGGCCTGCTCGCCGGCGGCCTCCACCGTGGTCTCGGCATGGAGCTTTTGGTCCAGCAGACCGAGCGCCATGGCAAAGCCGTAGATGGTCT
This sequence comes from uncultured Collinsella sp., assembly GCA_900554655.1. GTDB lineage: Bacteria > Actinomycetota > Coriobacteriia > Coriobacteriales > Coriobacteriaceae > Collinsella. The sequence continues at coordinate 3,018 of USIL01000154.1, read as the reverse complement.
GCGCGGGGCTGGGCGGGCAGCCGGGGATATAGACATCGACCGGCAGAATCTTGTCCGTGCCGCCCCAGACGCAGTAGTTGTCGTAGAAGATGCCGCCGGTGCAGCCGCACGCGCCATAGGACACCACGATCTTGGGATCGGGTGCAGCCTCAAAGGCGCGCAGGGCCGGCATGCGCATGGCACGCGTCACGGCGCCGGTGTACAGCAGCACGTCGGCGTGACGGGGCGAAGGCACGACCTTGATGCCAAAGCGCTCGACGTCAAAGACGGGCGTGATGGAACCGAAGATCTCAATCTCGCAGCCGTTGCAGCCGCCGCAGTCAACACGGTAGACGTACACCGAGCGCTTGATCTTCTTAAGAAGGGTCGCCTTGGCCTTCTCGATGCTCTCGTCGAGCTCGATCTTGGTCGGGCGGTACTGAAGCCGCTCGGGCAAAAGCGTGGGTTCGGCCATGGTTACTCCTCCTTCGTATCAAAATCCATGATGATGCCCTCGACCGGTGCAGGTCCAGCGGGGATCTCGGGCGCATCGGGGTTGAGCTCGCGGTCGATATACTCCGGGTTCACGCCGTGGCCGCCCAGATACTCCATGCCGGGGCCCTGGGGCTCACCGGACGCAAGCGTCTCGTTGGCAGCCATGCCGTGCGCGTTGCCGGTCTTTACGGCCGAGGCGGCGCGCAGGGCGTCGAGCTCGCGCTTGCACTCCTGGCACATACCGACGGTACGGGCGGCCTGCTCGGCCTCCATGCCGCCGGCCTTTTGCAGCAGGCGCTTAGCGTAGTCGATCTCCTTGTGCGGGGCAAACGGCTTGCCGCAGCGCGAGCAGTGCTCGAGCGTGTAGACGCTCTTGCTGGTGAGGTCGTCCTTGCTCATGACGGCCAGCTCAAACTCCTCGGTGAGTTTGATGGCCTCCATGGGGCAGGCCTCCTCGCAGCGGCCGCAAAAGATGCAGCGACCGTAGTCGATCGACCAGGTGATGGTATCGGCCGCAAGGTCGGTGTCCATGCGAATGGCATCGGCCGGGCACGCCACGCCGCAGGCACCGCAAGCGATGCAGAGCTCGGCATTGTGCTCGGGCTTGCCGCGCATGTCCTTATTGGTGGGGAACGGCGCAAACGGGTACTTGACCGTCGCGTCGCCGGCCTTGGCGTTAACCTTCCAAAGCTTCAGCATATTAGAGCGCCTCCTCATCGAGCGGAGCGGCCATGGTGCCCTCGCCCGCAAGCGGCGACTTGTCGCGCCAGACGTTCTCGAACTGCTCCTTGTCGAGCACGTGGTCGCGCTTGGCGGCGACATCGGTCACCGTCACGCGGTCGGTGCAGGAGTAGCACGGGTCGAGAGAGCCGACGATCAGCGCCGCGTCGCCCACGGTGTTGCCGCGGAACATGTAGCGCAGGACCGGCCAGTTGCTGTACGTAGCTGCCTTGGCGCGCCAGCGGTAGCACTTCTGGTTGTTGCCGAGCATGGCCCAGTGCACGTCCTCGCCGCGCGGCGCCTCGGTGGCGCCGATGGCGTACTTGTGCGGGGTGTACTCCCAATCCGTGGTGAGGATGGGGCCCGACGGGCAGTTCTCGAGCATGGTCTCGATCATGTCGATCGAATCGTAGACCTCCTGGATGCGAACGGCGGTACGGCCGAAGGCATCGCAGGTGTCGGCCGTGGCGGCATGCATCTTTTGGACGTCCGGATCGGCGTAGCCGTCGAAGGGATGGTCAAAGCGCACGTCGCGGGCATAGCCCGAGCCACGCATGAGCGGGCCGACCGGCGAGAAGTCGCGTGCGATCTTGCGGTCCAAGATGCCGATACCGCTCGTACGCTCAATGAAGTTGGGCGTGGAGAGTAAGACGTCGACGAGCTCCTGAACCTCGGAGCGCAGCTGGTGGATGGTCGTGAGCGTGGAGAGCTTCTGCTCGGCCAAAATGTCGCGACGCACGCCGCCGATCACGTTGAGGCCGTAGGTCTTGCGGTGACCGGAGAGCTTCTCGGCCAGGTCCATGGACTTCTCGCGGACGCGGAAGAACTGCTGGAAGCCGGAGTCGAAGCCCGTGTAGTGCGACGCCAGGCCAATGTTGAGCAGATGCGAGTGCAGACGCTCGACCTCGAGCATGATGGCGCGGATGTACTGGGCGCGCGGCGGGACATGAATGCCCTGGGCGCGCTCGACGGCCTCGGCATAGGCCACCGAGTGGGCGCAGCCGCAGATGCCGCAGATGCGGTCGGCGAGGAACGTCACGGCGTCATAGTTCAGGCGCGTCTCGGCGACCTTCTCCATGCCGCGGTGCACGTAGAACAGGCGGTAGTCGGCGTCGACGATCGTCTCGCCCTCGACAAACAGGCGGAAGTGGCCGGGCTCGTCGGAGGTAATGTGCAACGGGCCCATGGGGACGAGCGTGGTCTCCTTGCCCTTGGTGTCGGCCAAGAACTCGTAGTTTTCCATGTCGCTCGCGGGAGCGGGACGGAAACGGTAATCCATGGAGTCCTTACGCAGCGGATACAGGCCGCTGGGCCAATCGTCGGGCAGCACCAGGCGACGACGATCGGGCAGACCCTCGGGGATCAGACCGAACATGTCGCGCAGCTCGCGCTCGCCCCACACGCAGGCGGGGACGAACGGCGTCACGGACGGGAACGTCATCTTGGCGGGATCGACCTCGGTGCGCACGGTCACCCAGCCGGGATCCTCCCCCTCCATGGAGATGACGTAGTACACGGCGTAGCGGCCGCACAGGCTGCGCTCATCGTTGCCGATGATCACGGGAATCCAGCCGTAGCGCTTGTAATACAGGTAGTGGACGGCCTCGGGCAGCTTGTCCTGCTTGACGGTGATCGTCAGCTGGTCCTCGCACTGCCACTCGACCTTCTCGATGCAGCCCGGAACGGCGCGGCGCAGGGCCTCGACATGGCTCTCGCAGCGACGGGCGTACACCTTGTTCTCAGTTTCAATCATTCGTTACTCCACCTCGCTCTGAGCGGTCTCGGTACCGAACACAGCGCGGTACATCGGCGTCGCGTGAAGTT
>USIL01000153.1:0-4312 GCA_900554655.1 uncultured Collinsella sp. | reverse complement strand
TTCCTGCATGGCCGCGTACGCCTTTTCTTTTGCGGCGGCCGCATCTTCCGTCTGCAAGGCAACTGCACCGGTGGGGGAGCTGGTTTCTGCCGCGATCGCCGTTACGGGGGCGATTCCCGCGACAAGTGCCGCGGAAAGGGCGATGCCCACAGTTGCTCGTCTTGCTCTTCTTGCGAGAATGTCGTTCATCTCGGCACCTCATTTCAAGGGTCGGCGACTAACTTGGTAGCACTAATGTAAATATACCATGCTAGTTGACCCGACACTGGCTGGGTGTGCGCGTATACCCCTCTGAAAACTGAATCCCGTTAGAAATGACGAGTTGTTTACGCTTCTTTTGGGGTGGCGGTACTATCATGGTTCGAATTGAATGTGGATGATGATAGGGAGCGCCTATACATGATTGAGCTGCTCAGGCGTTTTGGTGGTAAGTTTCGCCGGTATATGGTGATTGGCCCTGCGTGTAAGCTGATCGAAGTGATCTTTGACCTGCTGACGCCGCTGGTGATTGCCCAGATGATCGATAAGGGTATTGGCGCACACGATGTCAACGCCGTCGTCCACTACGGTATGCTGCTTGGCGCCATGGCTGTGATCGGCATCTCGTTTACGCTCGTCTGCCAAAAGATGGCGGCGCTCACCTCGCAGGGCATGGGCACCGATATCCGCGGTGCGCTCTACCAGCACATCAACAAGTTGAGCTATGCCGAACTCGACCGCTTTGGCACGCCGTCGCTTATCACCCGCATCACCAACGACGTCAACCAGGTGCAGCTTGCCGTGGCGCTGGGCGTGCGCATGCTCATCCGCTGGCCCTTCTTGGCGGTGGGCTCTATGTGCGCGGCCCTTGCCATCGACCTTAAGCTCGGCATGATCTTTTTGATTTGCACGCCCGCCATTGGCCTGGTGTTTTGGTTTGTCATGGCGCGCTGCATTCCGTACTACAAGCAGCTGCAGGCAAAGCTCGACCGCATCGCGCTCATTTGCCGCGAGGGGCTTTCGGGCGCCCGCGTGGTTCGCGCCTTTGTGCGTGAGGACCACGAGCGCGAGCGTTTTGCCCAAGCCGCCGATGACCAGGCCAATACCGCCATCGCGGTGGGCAAGCTCTCGTCGGTTCTCAACCCCGTGACGTTTTTGGTGATGAACCTGGGTGTGTGCGCCATCCTGTGGGTGGGCGGCATTCAGGTCAACGCGGGCGAGCTCACGCAGGGCCAGGTCATGGCGTTTGTGAACTACATGACGCAGACCCTGACCTCCATCGTGTACGTCGCCAACCTGGTCGTGGTCTTTACCAAGGCAAGCGCCAGCGCGTCGCGTATCAACGAGGTGCTCAATTGCGTGCCGAGCATCGCTGACGAGGGCAACCAGCCGGTCGCGCTGCCTGAGCCGAGCGACCTGACGGGTGGCGCTGTTCCGGTCCCTGCGCTGAGCTTTGACCATGCGAGCTTCTCGTTTGGCGCCGGCGCGGCAAATGCCGTGAGCGATGTGACCCTGGAATTGCCGATGGGCAAAACGCTCGGCATTATCGGTGGCACGGGTAGCGGCAAGTCCACACTCGTCTCGCTTATCCCGCGCCTGTACGATGCGGGCGTGGGCAGCGTGTACGTGATGGGCTCCGACGTGCGCGCCTGGCAGCTCGACCAGCTGCGCCACGTGGTCGCGACCGTTCCGCAGCGTGCGTCGCTGGTGAGCGGCACTATCCGCAGCAACCTGACCTGGCGTGACGAGTCGGCGACCGACGAGGAGCTCTGGGCAGCGCTCGATATGGCGCAAGCGAGCGAGTTCGTGCACAACAAGCCCCAGGGCCTCGACGCCCCGGTCGAGGCGGGCGGCAAGAACTTCAGCGGCGGACAACGTCAGCGCCTGACCATCGCACGTGCCCTGGTGGGCGCTCCGCAGGTCCTGATCATGGATGACTCCGCGTCGGCGCTCGACTTTAAGACTGACGCGGCGCTTCGCCATGCCATTCGCGAGCGCAGCGTGCGCGGTGCCGCCGAGGGCGGGCTGCCGCTGACGACTGTCATCGTGAGCCAGCGCGTCTCGACCGTGCGCGATGCCGACATGATCTGCGTACTCGACCACGGCTCGGTTGCGGGCCTGGGCACGCATGACGAGCTGTACGCGACCTGCCAGCTCTATCGCGAGATCTGCCAGTCGCAGCTGCGCCGCGAGGAGCTCGAGGGCCAGCAGGGGAGTGCGGCGCCCACGTCCGTCCCAAGTCCCGCGTCCGCCCCGGCTGCCCCTGCATCCACCTGCGCAAAGGAGGGCTGCTAGATGAATCCGTATACTTCTTCCGGTTCGGTCGCCACGATGACGGCCAACGTGTCCGGTAACGATAACCTCAACGACCTGGGCGACGGTCCGCGCCAGCCCGGCGACCCCGAGCGCTATCCCGTGGGCGCGGTGACCCGCCGCCTGATGGGCTACGTCCGTCCGCACCGTATTTCGTTTACGGCGTCGTTCGTGAGCGCCGCCATCTCGGTGATTCTGCAGCTCTACACGCCTATCCTTATCGGCGAGGGCATCGACCTGATTGTTGCTGCGGGCCAGGTGGATTTCGATGCACTGCTGCCGCTCGTTACCAAACTCGCGCTCGTCGTGGTGGGTGCCGCTGCCTTCCAGTGGCTGCAGGGCTACTGCGTCAACCGCCTGTCCTATGAGACGGTGCGCGACATGCGCGTGGAGGCGAGCGACAAGCTCAGCCGTATGCCGCTCAGCTTTATCGACGGCCATGCCCACGGCGACCTCATGAGCCGCGTGGTCAACGACGTCGACCAGGTGGGCGACGGTCTGCTGCAGGGCTTCACGCAGCTCTTCACCGGTGTTATTACCATCGTTGGCACGCTCGCGTTTATGCTCTCCATTAATCTGACCATGACGCTCGTGGTGGTGCTCGTCACACCGCTCTCCATCTTTGCGGCCGGCGCCATCGCTAAGCTCTCCAACAAGAGCTTCACCGCCCAGCAGCGCATTCAGGGCCAACTGGGCGGTCATATCGAGGAGTATGTGGGCGAGCAAAAGCTCGTAGACGCTTTCGCCTATGGCCCAAATGCGCAACAGCGCTTCGATGCTCTCAACGCCGAGCTCTACACCGCAGGTGAGCGCGCGCAGTTTATGGGTTCGCTTTCCAACCCCGGCACGCGCTTTATCAACAACATCATCTACGCTGTGGTCGCCGTGATCGGCTGCGTGGGCGTGATCACAGGCGTGCCCGCGGCGCTCACGGTGGGCGGCGTGCAGATCTTCCTGTCCTACGCCAACCAGTACACCAAGCCGTTCAATGAGGTCACCAACGTCATTACGCAGATCCAGACGGCCTATGCCTCGGCGCGCCGCATGTTTGCGCTGCTCGACGCACGCGAGCAGGAGCCCGACGCGCCAGATGCCGTGGAACTTGCCGCACCGCAGGGCGAGGTCGCCCTTGAGCATGTGGACTTTAGCTACGTGCCCGACCGCAAGCTGCTTCAGGACATCTGCATCGAGGCTAAGCCCGGCATGCGCTTTGCCCTGGTCGGTCCTACGGGCTGTGGCAAGACAACGCTCATCAATTTGCTGCTGCGTTTTTACGATATCGATGCCGGTCGCATTGCGGTCGATGGCCGTTCCTCGCGTGATTACACGCGCGCAAGCTTGCGCCGCGCCTTTGGCATGGTGTTGCAGGACACTTGGCTGTTCGAGGGCACGGTGGCGGAAAACATCGCCTACGGCTGTCCCGACGCCACGCGCGAGCAGGTTATCGAAGCTGCCAAGCGCGCGCACGCGCACAAGTTTATCGTGCAGCTGCCAGGCGGCTACGATACGGTAATCGGCGAGGACGGCGGCACGTTTAGCCAGGGTCAAAAACAGCTGCTGTGCATCGCGCGCGTCATGCTCACCGACCCGGCGATTCTGCTGCTGGACGAGGCGACCTCGAGCATCGATACCCGCACCGAGCTGCAGGTACAGGCAGCATTCGACGAGCTTATGGCCGGGCGTACGGGCTTTGTCGTTGCGCATCGCCTGTCGACGATCCGCAACGCCGACTGCATTTTGGTCATGCGCGACGGCCAGATTATCGAGCGTGGCACGCACGACGAGCTGCTAGCGGCAGGCGGCTTCTACGCCGAGCTCTACCGCAGCCAGTTTGCCCAGTAAGCAAGCCCGTGGGACGTATAACGCAGCGCTAGGGCGCGAGCGTGTCAACGGGGGCAACGATGATGCCCTCGGGCGTTGTGTGGACCGGCATGCCGAACCCGATGACGATGAGTTTGGCCGCGGGAGGCCTCTCGTCGCGTTCGACCAGCTTGCGCTCGAGCCGAAGCAGGTTTGCAGA
>USIL01000152.1:0-4337 GCA_900554655.1 uncultured Collinsella sp. | reverse complement strand
GCGCATGGGCCACATCGAGCTGGCCGCCCCCGTGTCCCACATCTGGTACTTCAAGAGCCCCACGAGCTTCCCGATGAGCCGTATGCTCGACATCAAGTCCAAGGACCTCGAGAAGGTTCTGTACTTTGCCAGCTACATCATCACCGAGGTTGACTACGAGGCTCGCGAGGCCGATGCCGATGACCTGCGCGAGGAGCTCGCCGCCGATCTGGAAGAGATCGATGCTGAGTGCGCCCGCCAGATCGAGTCCCTCAAGGAGCAGGGCGACCCCGAGAACTTCGACGAGTTCTCCGACGAGGAGCCGCTGACCCCCGAGGAGATCGCCTCTGGCATCGTCGACATCGAGGAAGAGTGCAAGGACGAGAAGCAGCTCCGCACGGACGCCTTCAACGCCTTCATGAAGCTCAGCGAGCGCGACCTCATTTCCGATGAGCCGCTGTTCCGCGAGATGACCCGCTACTACTCCATGTACTTCAAGGGTGGCATGGGTGCCGAGGCCGTCCGCGACCTGCTCGCTGCCATCGACCTCCCCTCCGAGGCCGAGAAGCTCAAGGCCATCATCGCCGACGAGGACTCCCAGAAGCAGAAGCGCGAGAAGGCCGTTAAGCGCCTCGAGGTCGTTGACGCCTTCCTGAAGGGCGGTAACAGCCCCGCGAATATGATTCTGGACGTCATTCCGGTCATTCCGCCCGATCTGCGCCCGATGGTCCAGCTCGACGGTGGCCGCTTCGCCGCGTCCGACCTCAACGACCTGTACCGTCGCGTGATCAACCGTAACAACCGACTCAAGCGCCTGCTCGACCTGGACGCCCCCGCGATCATCGTGAACAACGAGAAGCGCATGCTCCAGGAGTCCGTGGACGCCCTGTTCGACAACGGCCGTCGTGGTCGCCCGGTCTCTGGCCGTGGCGGTCGCCCGCTCAAGTCGCTCGCCGAGGCGCTCAAGGGCAAGCAGGGTCGTTTCCGTCAGAACCTGCTGGGTAAGCGTGTCGACTACTCCGGCCGTTCGGTCATCGTTACCGACCCTAAGCTGCTGCTGCACCAGTGCGGTCTGCCCAAGACCATGGCGCTGGAGCTCTTCAAGCCCTTCGTCATGAAGCGCCTGGTCGAGCTTGGCAAGGTCGAGAACATCAAGGGCGCCAAGCGCGCTATCGACCGTGGTGCCACCTTTGTGTGGGACATCCTCGAAGAGGTCATCGACGGCCGCGTCGTGCTGCTCAACCGTGCACCGACCCTGCACCGTCTGTCTATCCAGGCCTTTGAGCCGGTGCTGGTCGAGGGCAAGGCTATCCACCTGCACCCGCTGGTCTGCTCGCCCTTCAACGCCGACTTCGACGGCGACCAGATGTCTGTCCACGTGCCGCTGTCCAGCCAGGCTCAGGCCGAGGCCCGCGTGCTCATGCTCTCTGCGAACAACCTGCGCTCGCCGGCATCCGGCAAGCCGGTCAACATCCCCTCGCAGGACATGATCATCGGTGTGTACTACCTCACCCAGGTTCGCGAGGGTCTGCCGGGCGAGAACCACGTGTTCTCGAGCTTCGACGACGCGCTGCACGCCTATGACTGCCGCTCCGAGGTCGACATGCAGGCCAAGATCCAGGTCCGCGTGTCCGCTGCCGATGCCAACGTCATCAACGAGGACGGCACCCGTATCTTCCGCGTCAAGAACGGCAAGAACGAGTTTGTCGACTACGACGTTACCGGCAACAAGACCGCGCGCTTCGAGACCTCTATCGGCCGCATCATCTTCAACCGCCAGTGCCTGCCCGAAGACTATGAGTTCATGAACTACAAGATGGTCAAGGGCGACGTGGCCAAACTGGTTGCGGACTGCTGCGATCGTTACCCCGAGGCCAAGGTCGGCCCGATCCTCGACGCCATCAAGTACTCCGGCTTCCACTACGCTACCCGCGCCGGCCTCACCATCTCGGTGTGGGACGCTCTCATCCCTGCCGAGAAGCAGGAGCTGCTCGATCGCGCCCAGGCCAACGTCGACCAGATCAACGAGTACTTCGAGGAGGGCTTCATCAACGAGACGGAGCGCCACATCGAAGTCGTTAACGAGTGGACCGCTTGTACCGATAAGGTCGCAGCGCTCATGCTCGACATGTTCGACGAGGAGAACCCGCTGTACATGATGGCCGACTCCGGCGCCCGTGGTTCTAAGACCCAGCTGCGTCAGCTCGGCGGCATGCGTGGCCTGATGGCAGACATGTCCGGCGAGACGATCGACCTTCCCATTAAGGCGAACTTCCGCGAGGGTCTGCTGCCGCTCGAGTACTTCATTTCGACCTACGGCGCCCGTAAGGGCCTGGTCGATACCGCATCCCACACCTCGGACTCTGGTTATCTGACCCGTCGTCTGGTCGATGTGGCCCAGGACGTCATTGTCCGCGAGGAGGACTGCGGTACGCACGAGGGCGTCACCTACAACCTCATCATCCCCGGCACCACCGACCTCAACACCGACCTTGTCGGCCGTTGCTTCATTGAGGATGTCGTGGCTCCCGATGGCACCGTGCTCTTTGAGCAGGACGGCTACATCGAGAAGGTCGCCGACATCCAGAAGATGGTCGATGCGGGCCTTAAGAAGGTCAAGCTTCGCGCGCTGCTCACCTGCCGCTCCAAGTACGGCGTGTGCCAGAAGTGCTACGGCTGGGATCTTTCCACCCGTCGTCCGGTCGCTATCGGTACTGCCGTCGGCATTATTGCCGCCCAGTCCATCGGCGAGCCCGGTACGCAGCTTACGATGCGTACCATTCACTCCGGCGGCGTCGCTGGCGTCGACGATATTACGCAGGGTCTGCCTACGGTCAGCCGTATGTTCGATATCGTCGGCAACGTCAACGAGAAGATCCTGGGCCGCGAGGCCGAGCTGGCTCCGTACTCCGGTCACCTCTCGATTAAGCCCGAGAAGTCCGAGTACGTGCTGACGCTCACCGACTCCGAGGATCACACCCGTGTCCTCGACGAGCGTCGCGTCCCCGCTTCGGTGCGCTTCATGCCTGAGATCGAGGACGGCTGCGAGGTTCGCGCCGGCGACCAGATCACCAAGGGCTTCGTCAACTTCCGCAACCTGCGCAAGCTGACCGACATCGAGTCGACGATGCACACCTTCGTCGAGAGCGTAAAGGACGTCTACACCAGCCAGGGCGTCGACCTGAACGACAAGCACATCGAGGTGCTCGCACGTCAGATGCTGCGTCGCGTTCAGATCACTAACCCCGGCGACTCCAAGTACCTGCTTGGTCAGTACGTTGACCGCTACGAGTTCGCCGACGAGGTCGAGCGCGTTGCCCGTCTGGGTGGTCAGGCTCCTGTGGCCGAGCCCGTCATCCTGGGTACGCTCAAGGTCGCGTCCAACATCGACTCCTGGCTGTCGAGCGCTTCGTTCATCCGTACCGCCGGCGTCCTTACCGAGGCTGCCATCGAGGGCAAGGTCGACCACCTGCTCGACCTTAAGTCCAACGTCATCGTCGGTAAGAAGATCCCGGCTGGTACCGGCCTCAATCCGTACGCCAACGCCAAGCTGACGTATCGCACGGCCGACGGCTACGTGGACATCGACGGCCCGGCTTCGCCCAACGCCAAGTCGCTGCCCGAGTGGGCTCCTGTGGAGCTCAAGGACCTGGACGAGCAGCTCCCGCAGCAGCTCGACTGGGCCGGCTACGACGAGTTCGGTGGTGCTGACGGTTCGTTCACCCGCAACGGCCACACCATCTCCGCCGAGAAGGCTCGCCTGTACCTGTTCGACGACCTGGGCGTGTCGCAGCGCTGGACCAACAAGTTCAGCGAGGTCGGCATCGAGACGGTCGGCGACCTGGTCGGCAAGTCCGAGGAGGATCTGCTGCGCATCGATGGCATCGGTGCCAAGGCGATCGAGGAGCTCCGTGACGGCCTCGAGGCCCACGACCTGCTCTACATCCTCGAGAACAACGACGACGTTGCCGACGAGGAAGACCTCTCGCAGCTGCTGCAGATGGTCTTTAGCCCCGACGGTCCGGACGACATCCTGCTGGGCACCTCCGCCACGCCGACGCATCACGCCGACGCCGACGAGGAGCTCCTGGGCGCCCCGATCGACGACAAGAAGGCTCCCGCCAACGGCGCGATCAACGAGGACATGGCGTCCCTCGACGAGCTGCTCAACCAGCTCGTGGACACCGACGACGCCGAAGAGGCAAAGGACAACGACGAGGAGTAATTTCCTAGTACGTTAACCGTCCTTCCAAAGACCCGTTTCCCAACAGGGAAGCGGGTCTTTTTGTTAAAGAAAACCTGCCAAAAAGGGACAGGTATATTTTGGTAGGTTTTTCCTGCTTGAATTTGAAACATTT
>USIL01000151.1:0-4344 GCA_900554655.1 uncultured Collinsella sp. | reverse complement strand
GGGTGCAGGTGCCGGCGAAGCATCCGGAGCACCGTAACCCGAAGGGGTGGACTTCTTCTCGAAGGGCAACACAAAAGTCAGGACGTCGTCCTTATCCTCATCGGCCCACTCGCTTGCATAGCGTGCGGCCCAATAGCCAACGGCACGGTGCTTGAGCATCTTGCCAAAGACCGTGAGGAATACCGTGACAAACGCCGTCAGCACCAAGAACAATACGAGCGTGATGCCACCGCCGGTAACAAGCGCCTCAATAGCCGTAGGACGGTAGTAGTAGCTATACATACCGACAGAGGCAATGGTGCCAAAGACGAACGTCAGGATCCAGGTGACAACGTTGGCGACCAGGCCCGTCAAAAACTCGGGAAGGAACGAAGCGCAGAACAGTTTGGTCTTGTTGTGCTTAAAGGCCGCCCAGACCTTATCGAGCGAAAACGCGCTCTCGACACGACCGGTCACCGCAAAGTGCATCACGGCAATGTCGGCGAACATCTTAAAGAAGACCCCCAAGACCGCCGTGGCAATCATAGCCAGGACAAGCAGGCCAAGCGAGCCGAACAGCGCTGCCTCGAGTGCATAAGAGCCGTAATACGAATACGAGCCCGCGGCGCCAATTACCACGCTCTCCACCAGCGAAAGCACTACACCGATAACGGGAATGGCAGCGATAACCTCGAGCACGACCGAGATAACGCTCGAAAAGACTCCGAGCCCAAACGACGTGGAACGCATGAGTGGACGATCCATACCGTCATCAACCTTGAGCGACAGATCGCGACCCCACTCGATGCCAAAGCCGGAACCGCACACGCTCGCAATGCAAGCTGCCAAAAAGCCGATGGCAGCCGCGATACCGCCGATAACGGGAATAAACAGCACGAGTACCGACACAACACAAATCAGCGCCGGTAAAAAGGCAATCTGGCACACGCGCTGCAGCACGCCCGGCGTCTTGGTCATGTCCTCAAACGCCTGAGCCACACAGCCCTTGGACGCATTCGCCACGGGCGGTTGCGGAACAAACTGCTGGGGCTGACCCTGAGGGGCAGAGGCTGCGGCACCGGCATTAGGAGCACCGCACGCGCCACAGAACTTGTCGTTGTCGCCCATGGGGGCACCACACTGCGAACAGAACATCGAAATCATCCCTTCGTATCATGAGCGAATCATCTGGATCGCAAACGATGTCTTTAGCATCATTATCACCCAATGTGGGGACAAATGCTCCAACATGACGTATTTGCAACGCGCAGGGCGCTATTCGATTGTTTGATGAGCTCGACCGCGTTAGTTCGTTCCGCGGAAACCCTTGCCGACGATCTCGGAGCTGTCGACAATCGTGATAAAGGCACCCGGATCGATCTCGCGCGCGTAGCGACGCAGTTGCACGGCCTCGCGACGACTCAGCACGCTCATAATCACCGTCACGCACTTGCCCGAGAAAGCACCGTAGCCGCGGCTGATAGTCGCCGTACGGTTGAGATGCTTGACGATAAACTCCTCGACCTTAAGGGGCTCGGAGCAAATGACCGTGCAGACTTTACGCAGGTGAATGCTCTCGATGGCCTTGTCGACCACGAGCGTCTTGGCAAACAGGCCAAGCACGCAATACAGACCGACGCGCGGACCGTACAAGAAGGCCGCGATGGTCACGATGCCGATATCGACCAACAGCAGGGCGCGGCCAATCTCGAGCGTGGTGCGGCGCTTGAGGATCATGGCAAGAATGTCCGTGCCACCCGTTGAGGCTCCGATATCAAAAACAATGGCGCTGCCGAGCGCCGGCAAGATGACGGCAAAGCACAGGTCGAGCCACATATCGCCCGTCATCGAGACATCGGTCGGAATAAAGAGCTCAAACAGCGAAACATAGGCGGACAGCGCAAACGAGGCGAAGACACTCCACAGGATTGCCTTGCGCTCCAAAAAGATAAAGCCCAGAACGACCAGGACCGCATTGATGATCCACATAAAGACGCCGACGGGCAGAGTCGGGAACAGCGTGGAAAGAATGACCGACACGCCCGAGGTGCCGCCAAAAGCAAAGTGATTAGGGGTTTTAAACGCGACGATGGCAAAGGCCGTGAGGATCAGGCCCAGATTGAGCTCAGCGAAAAAGCGCGGGAAGCCCGGCTCCTGGCTACGCTTGCGACCAGCGCGCTCGCCCCGCTCGATAACATCGCGATCGACCACGCGCTCCATCGGCACCACGGGAGGGCGATGCATCTCCTCGGCAGCACGCGACGCCGCCTCTGCCGCAGCGGCCTCAATTGCCCATGCCTTGCTTTCTGTTTCGTGCTCGTCGGCCATTACGGCAACCCCTCGTTAACAATTTGGAAACAATGCGCTCATTAGGGTAACGCGGAACGTGGGGATTGCAACCCTTAGTTAGACGAGCGGTATGACTATATCGGGAGCGTACAGAAACGGCCGGCCACGCTTTTGCTTGCGCGGTCGGCCGTTTGGCGTTTTCGCAGATAAAATCTGCCAAAACAAACCTGTCCCTTTTTGGAAGGTTATTCGTGCTGGCTGGTGCGGTGCTCGTACTCCTCGGGGGTAATGACGTCCTCGATGCGTAGGTTGACGCCCGCCACCTCAAGGCCGGTCATCGCGGCAAGGCGCTCGGTGACACGTGCCTTGACATCGTCGAAGATCGCGGGCGCATAGGCGCCGTACTCGATGATGACGGAGATGTTGACGACCACGCGATTGTCATCGGTGACCTCGACCGTCACGCCCTTGGTCAGATTCTCGGCACCAAACTGCTCCTGCACAAAGTGCATAAGGTTGCCCTTCATGCCCAGAACGTGCGGGACCTCGCGAGTGGCCATGGCAACGATCTTCTCGATCACGCCGTTGGAATAGGTCAGCGAGTCCTCGGACTCATCCGCTTCCTCGTCGTCCTCGTCCGCATCGTCGGCGGGTTCGGCCTCGACGAGCGCCTCGTCCTCGAGCGTTACGTCCTCGGCCTCGGCGACGACGGTCTCGCCGGCCTCGAGCTCGGTATCGGCTACATCGACCTTCGTATTAAAAGCCATGGTTCCTCCTTATGCCTGCCGCGGATGCGACAGTCGAATACATATTAGCGGCCACTAAACAGACGGCCGAAGAAGTTGACGATCCCGTTCTCGCCGTCGCGAATTTGGCCGATCACAGCGCCGATCAGCACGAAGAATGCAATGACGAGCGTGTCCCACAGGCCAAGCGTGAGCACCAACACGGCGAGGATAAAGCCAGCGACGGCACCGAGCGCGGTGTTGGGATGACGCACAGCATAGCTCCAGATGGCAGCGCCCGTACCCTTGATGAGACCCATAGCCTCGTCAAAATCCGCGGCTGCCGCATCTTGCAACTCGGTTGCCTCTGCTTTGGAATCAACAGGTTCGCTCGCCGGCGTGGCGCTCTGGTCAATCGTCAGGCGCGGCGTACGAGCGGTCTTATCTTGATTGGTATCACTCACCGGAAACCTCCACGGTCTGGACGGTAGTCTTGGACGGCAAAAAACGGACGCGCGTGGTCGTACCCGGCGTGCCGAGCATGGTGTCGCAAGCTTCTTCGATGCGCTGCTGCATCGCGGTAGCCAGAGATGCCACGTCCTTATCGTCAAGCGCGATAGCCTCGACCTTAAAACGGACGTGCGAATCGTCGGGGCCTTGGACGCGGGCCTCGACATGCTCGACCATCACGCGGTCATCACGCTCGGCAGCAGCCCTGGCGCACGAAGAAAGCGCCGCAAGGGTAACCTCGATATTGCGCTCCCCCGCCGGATGCACGCAGGACGGCTCGCGACGGGCGAACATCAGGCGGAAAAAGCTTACCAGCACGCCGATCGCCACGACGCCGGCGCACGCCGTGACGACGACGCGCGGCATGGGGTCGCGCATCAGCAGCATAAAGCGATACGTATACGGCCCCCAAAACTGGCAGACAAGCGTACCCAGCGCCACGATGGTGGCGGCAAGATACACGATCGCTAGGGCTCGTTTGAGTACGCGCACGCGGCGCTCCCTTCAAATCTCGGCTCTCGAAATGCAAAACGGTTCGCATCATTATAAAAGAGCCGGGTCCGGTGCTCTACGCACGCGGATCCGGCTCATCTATTCCACGAGGCTTGCATGCTCGCTTCATTATGCCCAGATATGCACGGCTTAACCCGTGCAGGCGCTACTCCTCCTCGAGGGCAGCGATGACCTCGTCGGTCATGTCCATGGTGCTGTAGACGTCCTGGACGTCGTCGAGCTCCTCAAGACGGTCGATGAGGCGCTGGACCTTCTTGGCGTCGGTGCCGGAAACGGCGGTGGGGGTGGTGGGAACCATGGTGAGCTCGGCACCCTTGACCTCGATGCC
>USIL01000150.1:0-4363 GCA_900554655.1 uncultured Collinsella sp. | reverse complement strand
GCACGAGCCTGCCGGTGGGCGGCACCTCGACGCATTGCGTGCTCACCGCGCACTCGGGCATGCGCAATCTGAGCATGTTCGACGACATCCATTCGCTGGAGCCCGGCGACCTGGTGCTGCTACACACCATGAACAAGACGCTCGCCTACAAGATGGTGGACTCCGAGGTCGTGCTGCCCGAGGAGATGGAGTCGCTGACCATCGAGCCCGGCGCCGACAAGCTGACGCTCGTCACCTGCACGCCCTATGGTGTGAATGACCATCGCCTGCTGGTGCATTGCGTGCGCACCAAGTACAACAAGAAGGACGTCGACAAGCAAAAGTCGCTGGCCGGTCGCCACTGGGGCAAGCGCGAATTCGCCGTGCTCATCGTGGTCGTGGCCATTGTGCTGTTGCTACTGGACATCGTGATCCACGCGGTCCGCAAGCGCCGCAAGGCTAAGGCCTCGGCATAGGGCATTCTCCAGAACCACCGCAATAGGGACAGGCACCTTTGTGGTGGCCGGGGCTTCCAAACCATCACAACATTCGATGAAAATCTCGATTTTGGCGAAAAACGTCGAATGTTGTGATGGTTATCGTTGTGGGCGGGACGGTTTTCGCTATGGACGGCGCGGTTTCGCTGCAGAATCGCCAGCCTGCCGCCTGCCAGCCGCCGCCCTCGTTACGTTTTCGCTGCATTTGGGTAAAGCACCTGCTCCAAGCGGCGTTGCCTTGTATACTAGAGCGGTTTATCTGTTATGCGGAAGGGAGCGCCTATGGCACTCAGCGAGAAAGATGTGCGCGGCATCGCCGAGTACGCAAAGATCGCACTGACCGATGACGAGCTCACCCAGATGACGTCCTACATGAACGACGCCGTCCAGATGCTCGAGCCCGTCTTGCAATATGACTTGCCCGACGTGGAGCCCACGTTCCATCCCATCGGAAGCCTGTCCAACGTGATGGGCGACGACCTGCGCGAACCCGAGCGCGATCTGCCGCTCGACGTTGCGCTGGAGAACGCCGGCAGCGCGCGTGACCGCTACTTCCGCGTGCCGTCCATTTTGGGAGAGGGGGAGAGCGAGTAATGGCTCAGAGCTTCGATTCCCTTACCGCCGCTCAGATCGCCGCGGGCGTTGCCGCCGGCGACTTTACCGCTACCGAGGTGGCCCATGCCTCCCTTGCCGCCATCGAGGCGCGCGAGGGCGGGGTCCAGGCATTCCTGCAGGTGTCGTCCGAGCTTGCGCTCGAGGCCGCCGCGCGCGTGGATGCCGACCGTGCCGCCGGAAAGCCGCTGCCCCCGCTCGCGGGCGTGCCGCTGGCCATCAAGGACAACATGAACCTCGTGGGCACGCGCACCACCTGCGCTTCCCGCATGCTCGAGAACTACCAGAGCGTCTACACTGCCACCTGCGTTCAGCGCATGCTCGACGCCGGCTGCCTGCCTATGGGCAAGGTCAACATGGACGAGTTCGCCTTCGGTAGCTCTACCGAGAGTTCGGCCTTCCACCGCACCAACAACCCCTGGGATACCGAGCGCGTGCCCGGCGGCTCCTCGGGCGGCTCCGCTGCCGCCGTCGCCGCGGGCGAGGTCGCGCTCTCGCTGGGCTCGGACACCGGCGGCTCCATTCGCCAGCCGGCGTCGCTGTGCGGCGTGGTGGGCTTTAAGCCCACGTATGGTGCCGTGAGCCGTTACGGCGTGGTTGCCTTTGGCTCGTCGCTCGACCAGGTGGGCCCCTTTGGCCGTACGGTCGAGGACGTCGCGCTGGCCATGAACGCGCTTACCGGCGCGGGCCACGATCCGTACGACTGCACCAGCCAGGATTGCGCCGTCGACTTTACCGAGCATCTTAACGACAACATCGAGGGCAAGCGCGTGGGCATTATCCCCGCGTTTATGGAGGCCGAGGGCCTGACGCCCGAGGTCAAGACCGCTGTTCAGCGCGCCGCCCAGGAGCTGCAGAACCAGGGCGCCGAGCTGGTCGAGGTCGACCTGCCGCACCTGGACGCCGCCATCGCCGCTTACTACGTCATCGGCCCGGCCGAGGCGTTCTCCAACCTGGCCCGCTTCGATGGCATGCGCTACGGCATCCGCGTCGAGCCCACCGAGGGCCCCGTGACCGCCGAGCGCGTCATGGCCGCCACCCGCGAGGCCGGCTTCGGCGACGAGGTCAAGCGCCGCATCATGCTGGGCAGCTACCTGCTTTCCGCCGGCGTGTACGAGCAGTACTACTATCCGGCCCAGCAGGTCCGCACGCTCATCACGCAGGACTACGATGCCGCGTATGCCAAGGTGGATACCATCCTCATGCCCGCCTCGCCGCGCACGGCCTTTAAGTTTGGCGAGATCAGCGACCCCACGCAGATGTACCTCTCCGACCTGTACACCATCTCGCTCAACATCTGCGGCAACGGCGGCATCTCGGTGCCGCTGGGCCTGGGCGAGGATACTCAGCTGCCCGTTTCTGCCCAGCTGGTGGGGCCTGCCTTTAAGGACCGTCAGCTGCTCACGTTTGCCCGCGCCCTGGAGCGCGGCTTTGCCGATGCCGCCACGGGTGCGCCCGCGCTTTCCGTCGCGCCCGATTTTGCCGGGAAGGGAGGCGAGCTGTAATGAAGGAGCTTTCCGAGGTCCTGCAGGATTGGGAGGCCGTGATCGGCCTGGAGATCCACACCGAGCTCACCGCACTCGACACCAAGATGTTCTGTAACTGCAAGCTCAGTCACGATGACGAGCCCAACGCCAACGTGTGCCCGGTGTGCCTGGGCCTGCCCGGCGCCCTGCCGGTGCCCAACAAGCGTGCCATCGAGAGCATCGTCAAGGCCGGTCTTGCCACCAACTGCGAGATCCAGCGCCACTCGATGTTCTACCGCAAGCACTACTTCTATCCCGACATGGCCAAGAACTTCCAGACCACGCAGGGTCCGGTCGCCTTTGCCATGTACGGCCATCTGGACCTGGACGTGACCGGCCGCGGTGCCGCCGAGCGCCCTGACTGCGCGTTTGGCGAGGCCGAGGCTCAGAGCCTGGCGAGCGCCTCTGCCAACGCCGAGGGCCTGTCCACGTCCATGTCGTCGACCATGCGCGAGGGTAACCAGCGTGCCGGTCACCTGGCCAGCTACGACGCGTCCAACCTGCAGATGCCCGAGCGTCGCGAGGACGGTTCCTACACGGTGCCCATCCGCATCCTGCGCATCCACATGGAGGAGGACGCCGCCAAGATGGTGCACGTGGGCGGTGCCGAGGGCCGCATTACCGCCGCGGCCGAGTCGCTCGTCGACTACAACCGTTGCGGCACGCCGCTCATCGAGCTCGTCACCGAGCCCGACCTGCGTACGCCCGAGGAGGCACGCCTGTTTATGGAGAAGCTCCGTCGCATCTTTGTGACGCTGGGCATTTCCGACTGCTCCATGGAGAAGGGTTCCATGCGCTGCGACGGCAACGTGTCGCTGCGCCGTCGCGGCGAGACCAAGCTGGGCACCAAGACCGAGCTCAAGAACCTCAACTCGTTCAAGAGCCTGCACGACGGCCTTGCCTACGAGATCTGCCGCCAGGCCGAGGTGCTCGAGGAGGGCGGCATCATCTATCAGGAGACCCGCCACTGGGAGCCCAGCCGCAAGCGCACCGTGGTCATGCGTGTGAAGGAGACGGCCGACGACTACCGTCTGTTCCCCGATCCCGACCTGGCGCCGTTCGATCTGGACGACGAGTTTATCGACCGCTGCCGTGGCGAGATTCCCGAGCTGCCCGATGCCAAGCGCGCTCGCTTTGAGGCCGACTTTGGCATTAAGGCAGCCGACGCCGAGCAGATCGCCGGCGACCCCGAGTTTGCCGAGTTCTTTGAGGCCGCCGCTGCCGGCATGGCCGGCAAGGAGGCCCAGACGGTCGCGAACCTGCTGGTCAACGAGATGATCGCCTACCTTAAGGGCGCGGGTGTGTCGCTCGCCGAGTCCGGCATTGCGCCGGCTCAGGTGGCAGCTCTTGCCAAGTTGCTGGCGACCGATGCCATCAGCTCCAACCAGGCGCACGAGGTCTTTGAGGCCATGGCCCAGACCGGCGACGATCCCAACAAGATCGTCGACGAGCGCGGTATGCGTCAGGTGAGCGATGCCGGCGCGCTGCAGCCGATCGTGGACGAGGTGTTGGCAAACTGTGCCGAACAGGCGCAGCAGTATCGTGACGGCAACCAGAAGGTCATCGGCTTTTTGGTGGGCCAGTGCATGAAGGCGAGCCGCGGCAAGGGCAACCCGAAGCTCTTCAACGAGTTGCTGAGAACGTCGCTCTCGTAAACGGGAACCGAGGGGCCGGGCGCAGGGCCTTGCCTCTCAATTTCGGACAGTCCTGACTCACGACGGAGGCGCCACTGGCGCCTCCTGTTCGTGC
>USIL01000149.1:0-4367 GCA_900554655.1 uncultured Collinsella sp. | reverse complement strand
TTTGACGCACTGAACGCCAATGACCAGATCTCCCACCGTAACGATGATGGCCTGCAACGCACCCAGGATCACCAGCAGCAGCCAGCGGCCAAAGTAGCCCTGACGCGCCGTAAAGCTACCGATGCCCTCGCGGTCGACCTCGAGTTTATAGATAGCGATGAGCACATAGCCGCCTACCCACAGCGCCAGATTGGTGTAGAAGGGCGCGATGCCCGAGCCAAAGCTCTTGACCGGATAGATTGACTTGGACGTCAGCTCAACCGGAGATGCCATGAAATCTGCCACGTCATTGACGTCGACGTCCATGAGGTCGGCTAACTCGCCCATAGACTCAGAGGTCTGCAGCGCCGCAATGTCATTGGCGGCGGCCACGAGCTTGTCCTGAACCTTGGCAAGGGAGGCGTCGGTTTGGGACAGCGTGGTCTTTGCCTGCTTGAGCGTGGCGTCGAGCTGCGCCAGCGTGCCGCGCGCGCTCGCTATCGTGGGGGTCATACCCGACACAATGCCGGTCAAATCGCCCGAAACGGCGGCAAAGGAGTCAAGCGCGCTCGAAGCCTTCGGAAGTGCGTTCTGACCCAGATCGGTCTGAGCCTGACCGAGGTTAGCCGTACCGGTCTGAATTGTCGCGTTGAGTGCGTTGCTCGCGTTCGAGATTGCCGTAGCGTCGTTTGCCATGGCGCTCGACTGTGCAGAAAGGCCATCCTTGATGCTCTGCAGCTTCTGGTTTTGCTCGCGAAGCGAATCGATGGTCGATACAATGCGCGCGTCAATTTCCTCGGAACCTGTCGACGTGTCATTAACGAGAATCTCCAAGTCCCCGATAACGGCCTTATTGTGATCGATCGTCGCCTGGAGAGACTCGAGCGAGTTGTCGATGCGGGTGGTCGTAGATGTGACCGTACCCGTTAGCTTGCCAATCGCAGCGTTCGCGGAGGCTGACGTCTTGGTGAGTGCAAGGCTACCTTCCGAGAGTGCCTTGGAGAGCGAGGTGATAGAGTTGCCCGCCGTGGCGCGAGCCTCGCCCAGCAGGTCGTTGCCCTGGGAGATTGCCTGCGTCAGCGACGGTGCCTGACCTTGCAAGCCGGCAAGCGCCGCATCAGCCGAGGCGATAGCGCCACTCGTCTTATCGATGGCGGCATTCATATCGCCAATCGAATCGCGCACCTCACCCAAGGTGTCGGATGCCTCGGACACCGAACTTGTCAGCGAGTCCTGAGTCTGGGTTGCCTTGTCCTTTAAATCGACACCGGCATCCTTGGCGATACTGGCAACAGTCTCGCCCACCGTGGAGACAAACTCCGAGTTGATCTGCTCCTCGATGGTGTTGGCACCGGTATCGGTGACCTTGGGCGCAATGGCGCTCTTCTTCTCATTGACGTAATAGGTGAGCTTCGGCTGATGGTAATTGCCATCGAGCATCGAGACAAGATTGTCGGAGAAGTTCTTGGGGATTACGATCGCCGCGTAGTATTCCCCGCTCTCGACGCCCTCTTTGGCATCGGCAGCCGAGTCGACGAAGGTCCAGCCCAGCTGATCGTTTTCCTTGAGCTGGTCGACCACCTTATCGCCTGCATTGAGCTCGCCCACCAAGTCATTCTGGGTGCCCTGATCGTTGTTGGCGATGGCGATTTTAATGCCCTGGGTATTTCCGTACGGATCCCAGTTGGCAACGATGTTGTACCAGGCATACAGCGAGGGAATGACGCACACGCCCAAGGTAACCACCAGGGCGACGGGGTTCATAAGCAGTCGCTTAATGTCGCGCTTAAATATCGCAAAGGACACCTTTGCATTGGATAGTTTGCTGCCGAGACTCACGCTTGGACCATCCATCCTGTCGTTAAATCGAATCGTACTATCGACAACCATTGTAGTAGGCGCTTTAACGTCTCAAAGCACAATGGTGTTGAGTTTTGCGGGTAGCAATATACTACGAAGATGAGTTAGCGTACAGATGTACAGTATCCTAAATTTCAGCAGGTCACAAAACCACAACCCGCACAAATTATCAATCCGACTAGTCATTGGGGACGTTCTTAAACGACTAGTCAAACAAGAACGTCCCCGATGACTAGTTTGGACCACGAAAGCGTCGCTGGTTGAGCATAAGTCAGCGAAAACGCCCCTAAGCGAGCAAGGTGACGTGAAAGAGGAGGGAAGCGTACTTCGGTACGCGACCGACGATTGAACGTCAGATTGCCGCTTAGGGGCGTTTGCAGCGTCGAGCTGTTACGCGGTTTGGTAAAACCGCGTAACTACCTAACTACATCAAGTTGCAAACAGCTGCTGCGAAGGCCACGGGGTCCTCGGGGAGGATGCCCTCGACCAGCAGAGCCTGGTCATAGAGCAGACCGGAGTACTGCTTGATCTTGTCGGCGTCGCCTGCCTTCTGGGCAGCGACGAGCTTGGCGAAGACCGGGTGTTTGGCGTTGAGCTCGAGCACGCGCTGGCTCTTGGGCATACCGTCGGGCGCGCCCTCAGGACCCTTCTGAAGCACCTTCTCCATCTCGAGCGAAAGCGGACCCTCGGTGGTGATGCAAGCGGGGGCATCGGTCAGGCGCGCGGAGACGGCAACTTTCTCGACCTTGTCACCGAGCGCCTCCTTCATAGCGCTAAAGAGGTCCTCGTTTTCCTTGGTGGCGTCCTCGGCCTCCTTCTTCTCGTCCTCGGTCGCCAGATCAAGATCGCCAGTCGCGACGTTCTTGAGCTCCAGGTGACGATCCTCGACCTCGGGCTCGGCACCGTCGGCAACGGCCTTCTCGGCAGCCTCGCGGGCGGCGTCGTCTTCGTAGATCTTAGGCATATCGGCGGCAACGTACTCACGCATAGCCTGGAACGTAAACTCATCCACATCCTGCGTCAGCAACAGCACGTCATAGCCGCGCTCGAGCACGCCCTTTACCACGGGCATCTTGGCCAAGCGCTCACGCGAGTCGCCGGCGGCGTAGTAGATGGCCTTCTGATCCTCGGGCATGCCCTTGGCATACTCGGCCAGGGTAATCATCTTCTGCTCCTTGGCAGACCAGAACAGTAGCAGGTCGGCGAGCTCATCGGCCTTCATGCCATAGCTCGAGTAGATGCCGTACTTAAGGCCGCGGCCAAAGTTCTCAAAGAACTTCTCGTAGGCCTCGCGGTCGTTGTCGCGCATGTCCTCAAGATCGGCAGTGATCTTCTTCTCGACACGCTTGGCAATGGCCTTGAGCTGACGGTTCTGTTGCAGCGTCTCACGCGAAATATTGAGCGTCACGTCGGCAGAGTCCACGACACCGCGCACAAAGTTGTAGTAGTCGGGCAGCAAGTCGTCGCACTTCTCCATAATCAGCACGTTGGAACTGTAGAGCGCCAGGCCCTTCTCGTAGTCCTTGCTGTACAGATCGAACGGGGCGCGACCCGGCACAAACAGCAGCGCATCGTACTCAAGCGTACCCTCGGCATGGAAGCTGATAGTGCGCGCGGGATCGTCAAAGTCGTGGAACGTGGACTTGTAGAACTCGTTGTAATCCTTCTGCTCAACGTCGGAGCTGCGCTTTTTCCAAATCGGCGTCATGGAGTTGATGGTCTCGAGCTCCTGGTAGTCCTCGTACTCGGGCTTGTAGTCGTCGCCGGCGTCCTCGGGCTTGGGTTTCTGGCGGCTCTTGCTCACCATCATCTGAATCGGGTAGCGCACATAGTTGCTGTACTGCTGAATCAGGCTCTTGAGGCCCCACTCGGTCAGGAAGCGATCGTAGGTCTCGGCCTCGCCGTCGGCGTCGAGCTTCTCGTTCTCGCGCAGCGTCAGGATGACATCGGTACCGTGCTCAGCACGCTCGCCATCCTCGATGGTGTAGCCCTCAAGACCGTCGGATTCCCACACATGGGCGACATCCTCGCCATAGGCGCGGCTGACAACCTTTACGTGGCTGGCAACCATAAAGGCAGAGTAGAAGCCCACGCCAAACTGACCGATGATGTCGACATCGGAACCCTGCTGCTCGGCGTTCTCAGTCTTAAACTCCTCGGAGCCGGAATGGGCGATGGTGCCCAGATTGCGCTCGAGCTCCTCGGCGGTCATGCCGATACCGTTATCCGAAATGGTGATGGTACGGGCATCTTTATCAAAGGAAACACGGATGGCCAGGTCGCCCTGGTCGAGCTTGACACTCGGATCCTGCAGGCTCTTAAAGTTGAGCTTGTCGACGGCATCGCTCGCGTTGGAGATAAGCTCGCGCAGGAAGATTTCCTTATTGGTGTAGATGGAGTTGATCATGAGGTCGAGCAGTTTTTTGCTCTCGGTCTTAAATTGACGCATGTGCAGTCCTTTCGCGCTACCCCTGTCCGCAAAAAACGGCCCGGTTGCCCGAGCCGCATCGCAGACCTGCTATGTTCAG
>USIL01000148.1:0-4385 GCA_900554655.1 uncultured Collinsella sp. | reverse complement strand
CGACACGCCGAAACGATTTTCGGGAGTTGATTCGGTACCTGTCTCAAAACTCATCATTGCTCGTTGTGTTTTTGATTGCGGCTATTTTGAACCTTGCGTTAGTTGGGTTAACGATTGGTGCTCCCGTTATTGTTGCAAAGCATCTCGGAATGCAGTCATCCTTTGTTGGGATTATTGAGGTGGCTATGGGCTTAGGTGGTCTTGTCGGCAGTGGTTTGGTCGGTATTTGGCCGCATCGTTTTTCCTTCAAGGGCATATGTCGATATGTTGCGATGATCTGTTTAGGAGTCGTACCGATTATTGTCACGCTACTGAGCGGTCCTAACGAATTTGCGTTTGTCGCGCTTGCGGCCGGCTCGGCATGGGTCATGGCGTGGGCAAGCGTTACATCGGTTGAAGTCGTTTCATTCGTTCAGCGGTCAGCGCCAAAGGAACTCTGCGGAAAAGTGCTGGCACTCGTTTACATGGCGCTTTCCTGCGCAACGCCTATTGGCCAATTGGTTTACGGGCTCGCATATGATCGATGGACTCCGGCGATTGTATTCGCAGGAATGTTGGCGGTGCTGACGTTGATTACAGCGCTGTTTTATCGGCTGAAAAGTCGCTTATGGCGAATGTCTTAAGGCACTGGGGCACCGTGAATTTGTGGAGGCAGTGGCACGTCGCGCCGGGACGCCATTGTTTGGGCACGCCCGTTCTCGTCTACAATATCGTGCAGACGAAGGAGAGGCATGCCCATGATCAAGATGTTTGCGAGTGACTTAGACGGAACGCTGCTGAACGCCCTGCACGAGGCCGACGGAACCATCCGCCGCGCCATTCGCGAGCTGACCGAGGCTGGCCTGCATGTGGTTCCCGCGACCGGACGCTCGACGCTGCCGATCGGCGAGCATGGCTTTACGGGCCTGGCGCTTGACGCCTGCTGCTCCAATGGATCAATCGTGCGCGACAGTCATGGCGAGGTGCTCAAAACCTGGACCATCGATCCGCAGGTTACCGAGGAGCTGCTCAAGGCATTCCCGGACATTTGCTTCGACTGCTCCACGCCCGATGGCATGTTCTCGAGCGGTTCGTTCGAGATGCATCAGGCGGGCTTTAAAAAGGACAGCCCCATCAAGCGTATTGTGATGCGCGGCATGCGTGCACGTGGCGGGTATCACGAGGAGCAGTATTTCGACCAGTCGATCGGTGACATCCTGCGCCACGATGTGTGCAAGATCAACTGCCGCGTGACCTCGCCCGAGCTGGAGCGCGACCTTAAGGCATATTTGGCCGAGCGATCGGACCGCGTGGTCAACGCGCCGTTCGATCCGGTGATGTTCGAGATCACGGACGTGGCGTGCAACAAGGGCGAGAGCGTGGCCTGGCTGGCGGGCTACTACGGTATTGCCGAGGATGAGGTCGCGGTCTACGGCGACGGCGGCAACGACATCGCCATGCTCAAGCGTTTCCGCCACAGCTACGCGACCAAAAACGCAAGCGATGCAGCCAAGGCCGCCGCGAGCGCGACCATCGGCAGCTGCATGGTCCACGCCGTCCCCAAACACATGCTCGCCACCATGCGCAAGCAGAATTCCCGCACCGTCATCGAATAATGTGACAAAGGGACAGTCCCTTTGTCACATGGGAGATGCCGGCTTTTGGCGTATAGGACTGTTACGCTTTCGCCACCAACAAATTTCGAGTTATTCGGCCTGTCGGAGGTCGTTAAATGGCTAAAGATGCCCTCGCAGGAACATTCATACCTCTAACGGTGTTTGATTCGGTGACGTAAGTGCGCAAATGGGCATGTATGCGCTCAAATAAGGACAAAAACTCTCAGATAATCCCGGTGGTGCATTTATGCAGAACCAGCAGCGTGGCCGAATAACTCGAAAAATGTAGGTAGCAGTTCGGCGACAAGCTCGGGTATGGCAAAGGAACTGCTCCTTCGCCATGCCCGAGTTCCGATCTTCTGATATGCGAACAAACATTCGCATATCTAACTGCGCTTTGATAGAATTGATACTGTTGGCGGCAGTTCCATGTGCCGGGCAGCGCCCTCCATCTGATGGGAGGTGATGCCCATGACCGATTTGATTGATTTCGTGAGACTTCTGACCGCTTTGGTCTCGTTCTCCACGGCGCTCGTCGGGCTTTCCGAGGCACTCAAGCAACGTTCGAAGCAACGTAAAAGGGGTCGCCGCCGCTAAGGCGTTGACCCCTTAATCCAAGCAACGGCGCTGCCCAGCTTTCCAGAACTTGGGCTGCCGTCGACACTATTCTACCCACGAATGACATTTTGAACAATCGGCAATGCCGCTCCAAAAGCCAGGCACAACTGGCACAACCTAGGCGGTCGCTGAATGTGACAAAGGGACTGCCCTTTGTCACATTCCAAATATTGCCTTTACGTGTTGATACACACGGTGTGCAATAATACTCGCACTGTGCAATAGCGTACAGTCTGAGTAACAAGGAGGACGCTTGTCCCAGCTCGAGAAATGTGATCGCCGGTCCCTTCGCTCGCAGCGCGCCCTTCGCCAGGCGCTTGCCAGCGAGCTTGCCGAAAGCGGCGACCTTTCGCGCATTAACGTCGCGTCGCTCACCGAGCGCGCCGGTCTTACGCGTCGAACGTTCTATTCGCACTACCGCGATATCCCCGACTTTATCAGTCAGATCGAGGACGGCCTGCTTGCCGAGATTCGCGAGCGGGTGGAGCTTATCACCGCAGCTCAATTACCCGATCTTTACCGCAACATCGACGAGCTCGAGCCGGCACCCGGTTCGGTTGAGCTGCTTCGCTATCTTGCGGCTAATCGCGACCTTATCGGGGCCCTACTGGGTCCGGGCGGCGACCCCGCCTTTATTAAAAAGATCATCGATACCGCACGCGAGGCCGTGGTGCCGCGTGCACAGACGGGCATCTTGGGCCTGGCACTGGGCACCTTCTTTGACTACTACGTTACCTATGTCGTGAGTGCCGAGGTCGGCCTGATTCAGCGCTGGTTTGAGCGTGGGCTCACCGAATCGCCCGAGACCATGGCGCGCATTATGACGGTTATCGCCTTTGTGCGCCCCGGCGACCTGTATGGCCAACCCATCGATATCAACGTGCCGGAATACGGCATGAAGCTATTGAATCTGCAGCTCGAGGACGCGGTCGACACCACCGCAACCGTCGAGTCCAACAACTAAGAGGAGAGACAATGAGCAAACTCGTCGAGGGCATCAAGGACCGCATGGTCGCTGCCGCACGCGAGGCCGCGCCCGCCGTGGTGGACGCCGCGCAGAAGGCCGCGACCGCAGCTGCCGAGAAAGTTGCCGAGGCAGTTGCCGATGCCAAGAACGCGGCAGGGGAGACGTCCGTCGCTAGCGAGCTCGCCACTGCCGCTGAGCCCGTAGCCGCCGCCCACGCCCCCGAAGGCGCGATCTTCAACCCCGAGAACGCTCGCGGCAGCCTGCATCTGGGCATCGACGTGGGCTCCACCACCGTTAAGCTCGCCGTGCTCAACGACGACAACCAGATCGTCTACGCCAAGTACCAGCGCCACCACACCGACGTCCGCGCCTGCGCCCGCGACCTGTTCGAGGGCGCTGCGACCGTGCTGCCGACGGCCCAGATGACCTGCGCCATTACCGGCTCGGGCGGCCTGCTGCTGTCCCAGTGGCTCGACCTGGAGTTTGTCCAGGAGGTCATCGCCAGCAAGCGCGCTGTCGAGACTCTTATCCCGGCCACCGACGTTGCCATCGAGCTGGGCGGCGAGGACGCCAAGATCATCTATTTCGACAACGGCATCGAGCAGCGCATGAACGGCACCTGCGCCGGCGGCACGGGCGCGTTCATCGACCAGATGGCAACCCTGCTGCACACCGACGCGAGCGGCCTCAACGAGCTCGCGGCCAACGCCACCACCATCTATCCCATCGCCAGCCGCTGCGGCGTTTTTGCCAAGACCGACGTGCAGCCGCTGCTCAACGAGGGCGCCCGCCCCGAGGACGTGGCTGCCTCCATCTTCCAGGCTGTCGTGACCCAGACCATCTCGGGTCTGGCGTGCGGCCGTCCCATCCGCGGCAACGTCGCCTTCCTGGGCGGCCCGCTGCAGTACCTCTCCGAGCTGCGCCACCGCTTCTACCTCACGCTCAACCTGGACGAGGAGCACCGTATCGTGCCCCAAAACGCTCACCTGTTTGTGGCGAGCGGCGCCGCCATGGCGCACGAGTCCAACAAGCTCAGCACGTTCCCGCAGCTCATCGAGGCCATCGACAGCTTGGGCGACACACAGGGTGCCGAGGTCGAGCGCCTGGATCCGCTCTTTGCCACCGACGAGGACTTTGCCGAGTTCAAAACCCGCCACGACCAGGAAGTCGTCCCCAAGGGCAAGCTCGACGGCTACACCGGCCGC
>USIL01000147.1:0-4461 GCA_900554655.1 uncultured Collinsella sp. | reverse complement strand
TCCTGAGAGCCGCCCCGCACCCCCGGCCATCACGTTACGGCAACAACCGGCGCTACTCCCCTACTTCCCAAAGATCGCAGCGAACAAGCCCTTGCGTTTGGGCTTTTCTTCTCGGTAGGAACCCTCAGCTGCCGCTGCAACCTGGCGCGGTTGCTCGCCGCCTCCACGGCGCACGATCTGATACAGAAACGGCGACTTAACGTATTTGACCTCGATGGGCGTGGCGTGCACGGTGCTCTCGCCGGACAGATGAAGGCTCAGGTTGAGCGGCGCCACGATATGCGTCTCGCGCTTGTCGCTAAACACCACCGCGGCCGCGCGGCCCGTCTGGCCGTTTACAGCGATGCGCACTTGCTCGCCGTCGCGGCTGTCCGTCGCCGGACGATCGACAAAGTAGACCGGCACCATCACCAGACCGTCCTTATGCTTGCGGGCCTTGCGCGCCCAGGTTCGGATGCTCTTTTTATTGAGCCCAAGCACTGCCTCGGCATCGTTGCCGACAATGTCGAGCGCCAACTTATCAATGACCACTTGGTCCTTGGTAGACGCATCGACGGAGACAACGCGAAAGTCACCTTCCTGCATGGCCGGGTCAAACGGCCCAACCTTGGCAAAGTCCCACGGCTCCAAAATGCCCATAAGGCGAACATCCAGATAGTTTGCCCGCGGATACGCCCAGTCGAGCACCTCGTAGTACACCAGGGTTTCCTTGCTCAGGCCCTTGCCCGGGAAGGACGCCATCATGCGCAAATCCGCGAGCGCCATGGGGAAGTAGAAGAGCATCATGTCGTTTTGGATTGCGTCTTCCACGTCGTGCCCGGCAAAGGCATCCGGGTACTGGCGCACCAGCTGCAGTGCGTTGGCACGTGCCTGCTGCGGTGAGATTTCACAGGGAATACCCTGCTCCGGCACATACTCCGCACCCACGCCCATGGTCAGACGTTTGCTAAACGTACCGGGCTTGAGCAGGTCGGCAATGCCGATCTTGTTGCCGCAGGACGGGCACTCAAACACACGCTGCGTTGACTCGCCCTCAAAGGACGCTCCGCAGAAGGGGCAAGGAATGCTCACATGCGTGGCCTCTTGGAACTCCTGCGCCGTGCCGCGATCCTCCCACAGCAGATGTTCCAGGACCGACTGATTGCGCCAGTGCGAATTGAAGAAATACCAGTCCGGGTCCTCCGGGCGCTCGAGTTGCGACACATGCGTGAGCTTGAGCAGTCCATCCACCACCGTCAACGGCGTATGGCGAATGCCCAAAGCGCTCTTGGGCTCTCCGGCGTCCGCCTGCCACGGAATGACCGCGCCGCAATAGGCGCACTCAAAGCTGCGCTTAGCCTGGTGCGAGTACATAGGGCCGCCGCAGTTTTGACATTTAATGGCAAACATCTCGTCCATGGAAACGTCCTCCTTTGCACAGGGCTATCGACGTTAAGTATGTCGAGCAAACAGGCACATGCCCATACCCATGTGGCCCAAAATGGACCACCCAGGCAGACGAGAAGGCTCGCTCGTTAGCACCGGCAGACCATTACTGCATTTTCTGAGCATCGGTGCACAGCGCCTCCGCGCGAGCTACACTATCCCCTT
The DNA here is from genome assembly GCA_900554655.1 of uncultured Collinsella sp. GTDB lineage: Bacteria > Actinomycetota > Coriobacteriia > Coriobacteriales > Coriobacteriaceae > Collinsella. The sequence continues at coordinate 2,871 of USIL01000147.1, read as the reverse complement.
AAACATGATTGTGAGGACGACCGCTATGCTATTTGTAAATCGGCTGGTACATACGCTTGTTCCCGGCAGCGAGGGCGAGCCGGTCGATACCTCCTGCCGCACCAACGCGGGCTTCGCCGCAAGCCTCATCTGCATTGGCCTCAACATCACTCTGTGCCTGGCCAAGGGCATCGCGGGCCTGCTCGCCGGCTCTGTCTCGCTCATCGCCGACGCCTTCAACAACCTCTCCGACGCCTCGAGCAACATCGTGAGCCTGCTCGGGTTCCGCCTTGCCAGCCGCCCGGCAGACGAGGGCCACCCTTACGGCCACGGCCGCTACGAGTACCTGGCTGGTCTGTTTGTCGCCGTCCTGGTTTGTGCCGTCGGCATCAACTTAATCCTCGAGTCGGTCACCAAGATCATCAAGCCCTCGCCCACCGTGTATTCGGCGCTCTCCACGGCTGCCCTTGTTCTGTCCATGCTCGTCAAATTCTGGATGGCAGCGTTCAACCGCACGCTGGGCGATCGCATCGACTCCGAAACGCTCATCGCCACGGCGCAGGACTCCAAAAACGACGTCATCACCTCGGGCTCGGTCCTGGTGGCGGCGCTTATTTCGCAGACGACCGGCTTTGACCTCGATGGCTGGGCAGGCCTGGGTGTGGGCATCTTCATCTGCATCAGCGGCCTGGGCCTGGTGCGCGACGCCATCAGCCCGTTGCTGGGGCAAGCGCCCGACCCCAAGCTCGTCCAGGAAATCCGCGACAGGATTATGTCGTACCCCCAGGTCTTGGGCACACACGACCTCATGGTGCACGACTACGGCCCCGGCCGTCAGTTTGCCAGCGCACACGTGGAAATGCCCGGCGAGGGCGATGCCTTTGAGCACCACGAGATTCTGGACACCATCGAACACGATATCAAGCATCAGATGGGCATCGGTATCACGCTACACTGCGACCCCATCGCCACCACCGGCGACGACCTGCGCGGCTGGGTCAAGCGCGGCATCATGCAGATCGATCCTGCGCTCTCCATCCACGACCTGCACGAGCATGACGGGTTCGTTTCGTTTGACCTGGTGCGTCCCGACGGCTTTGACATATCCGACGAGGAGCTGCTGGAGCTCGTCACGCGCATCGTGCACGAGCGCCGGCCCGATGTCTCATGCGTCGTCACGTTTGATTCGGGCTTCAGCTCGCCCGAGCGTCCGGCCGAGCAGCTGTAGCCCCGCTCCGCTCGTCCGCTAGTTTCCCTGCGCGCCCGAGATGCCGTTTTGCAGTGCGTTCCAGGCATCCGTCGCCATGCCGCCCAAGTTCTGCGCGGTATCGCCCAGGTTTTGCGCCGTATCGCCCAGCTCTTGCGCCTTGTCTCCCAACTCCTGCGCCTTGTTGCTCAAGTCCTCCAGCGTATTGGAGCTCGAGCCGTCGGTACCGCTTTGGCCGTCGGACGAGTTGCCTGAGCTGTTCTTGTGCGTGAGCTGAATTTCGAGGTTGCCGCTGTCGTTATAGTAGGCAGAAGTAACGACCCAGTTGGCATCGACGACGGGCGTTGAGCCATCATCAGTCAGGACCACGGCATTCGAAAGATCGGCGCCGCGCGACTTAAGGAGCTTCTTGGCGTTGGACCAGTACTGCCCCGGGATATCGCTCAGATCGACGGTGCTAGACGAGGCGGACTCGGTTTGCTCGGCAGCGGTATCGGCCGTTAAACTCCCTCGCTTGTTGAGCATGCCCGACACAATGGCAAACACAACCGACAGCGCAAAGAAGATCGCCAGCACGATGAGGATCTTCTTGATCACGCTCGACGAACGCGACGGCTTCTTCTCCTCGTCCTCGCCATATTGCGGAATCGACTTGGGGTACTCGCGATACGGCTCGCGCGACTCGTAGCGAGGCTGCGCCGTGCGAGGCATATACGTCGTCTGCTGAGGCTGCGGAATAGGATTCTGCGGCAGGTCATCATAGGGATTCGGTGTCGAGGCGGCATAAGAATCCTGCGGCGCATAATCAAACGGGTCCGGAGCTGCGTTGCCATAGGGGCCTTGCGAAGATGCAGCATAAGAATCCTGCGCCGTGTCGCCATAGCCCATAACCCGGGTGGGCTCGGCAGAAGGCTGCGTCGCGGCGGGGTCGGTATAACCGCGGTTGGGAACAACGCGGGTCGCATCGGCGCTATCGCCAGCCTGCGCGGAACCGTAGCCGCCCATCACGGTTGTCTTGTCCTGATCCATGCAACGATTCCTTTCCGTCGCGCGTGAGCCTCAAGTTATCCATGCATTCTACCCGCGCAAAAGCCTATGATGGACAGAGCCCGTCGGTATCTACAAGACATGCGCGGGCCTAAGGATAAAAAAGCCCCGCCGGGCCTTGGGAGCGCGACGGGGCGGGCAAGCAGCTATGGGCAACAGGCTTAGAACAGGCCGGTGATGTTGCCGTCGTTGTCGACGTCGATGTTCTCGGCCGCGGGAACCTTGGGCAGGCCCGGCATGGTCAGAACACTGCCAGTCAGTGCGACCACAAAGTGGGCACCGGCGGAAACCTTGAGCTCGCGCACCGTGATGCGGAAGTTCTCGGGAGCGCCCAGGGCCTTGGCGTTGTCGCTAAAGCTGTACTGCGTCTTGGCCACGCACACCGGCAGGTTGCCAAAGCCGTTCTCGCGCAGCTCGGCGAGCTGGCGCTTGGCGGCCGGCGTAAAGTCAACGCCGTCGGCGCGGTAGACCTTGGTGGCAATGGCCTCAAGAGCGTCGGCCACATCGGCGCCGTCCTCATAGGCAAACTTGAGCTCGCTCGGCTGCTCAATCAGACGCATGACCTCATCGGCAAGCTCGAGCGCGCCCTCGCCGCCCTTGGCCCAGACCTCGGACAGCACAGCGCGGACACCCAGCTC